>DATESJ010000137.1:0-18503 GCA_035270885.1 Sedimentibacter sp.
AGAAGTAAGAAAAAGAGAGCATTACGAAAAGCCAAGCGTTAAACGTAAAAAAAAGGCTGAAGCGGCTCGCAGAAAGAAAAACAAAAAAGCAAGAGGATAAAGAGGTGAGTGTATGCCTTTAAAAGAGAGGCTCATGGCAGATCTAAAAGAAGCTATGAAATCCAAAATCAAAGTCAAAAAAGATACCGTAACAATGGTTAGAGCAGCTATTAAACAAAAAGAAGTTGACGACAGAGTAGAATTATCAGATGCTGAAATAGTGGATATAATAGCTAAGCAAATCAAACAAAAAAAAGATTCAATATCCGACTTTGAAAAAGGCAATAGACAAGATCTTGTAGATCTGACCCAAGAAGAAATCAAAATACTATTAGAATATTTGCCACCACAACTGTCAGATGAAGACCTAGATTCTATTGTGAAAGATGCAATAGAAGAAACAGGCGCTCAGACCAAAAAAGATCTGGGCAAACTGATGGCTCTCATTATGCCTAAAGTAAAAGGCAAAGCTGACGGGAAACGTGTCAATGAAAATGTGGCTAAATATATAAAGTAGATAAAGAACCCAACAGGGTTCTTTTTTAATATGACAAAGGGACCTATGACAAGGGGACGTATGACAAGGGGACGGGGTTGTTGTCATATACTTGATTAGATTATAAAAAAACTTGTTAAATTGAATGTTTTCTATAAATTTTTTGGGGTATTATATATTTATCGAATGTTTGTTGGAAAGGTAGGAAATATTAAATATGAAAAATATGCCTGTATTATTTGTGGGTCATGGTTCTCCTATGAATGCAATTGAAGATAACAAATTTACGCTAAAATGGGAGGCACTTGCAGAAAAATTACCCAAACCAAAAGCAATATTGTCCATTTCGGCACATTGGTATACAAAAGGTAGCAAGATAATGGATGAAGAATTTCCAAAAACTATTTATGACATGTATGGATTTCCGGATGAGCTTTATAAAATTGTTTATGCTGCCAAAGGTTCACCGGTGTTAGCACACAAAACAGCTAAAATGTTAACATGTCCAGTTGAGATTGATAACACATGGGGTTATGATCATGGCACATGGTCGGTGCTTCACAGAATATATCCAAATGCAGATATTCCACTAATTCAACTTAGCGTTGACAGGAATGCTTCTATGCAGGAGCACTATGAAATCGGTAAAAATCTCAATAAACTGCGTGAAGAAGGAGTACTAATTTTTGGAAGCGGAAATGTTACTCATAATTTAAGAAGAGTTGATTGGCATAATAAAGGTGGATATGATTGGGCTGAAGATTTCGACAAATATATCATAGAAAATATTAAAAATAAAAACTATGATAATGTAATAAATTATAAAAAGGCAGGAAAATCAGCTGAATTTGCAGTACCTATTTCTGATCATTACGCACCGTTATTATATGTTTTAGGAGCTTTAGAAGGCGGAGAAAATCTTACTGTCTTCAATGATGAGTGCATTTTAGGCTCTCTTTCAATGACAAGTTTTTTATTCGAGTAAATGACAAAGAATGACACTAGAACCCACGAATAAGTTTCTTTTTTAGATGATAAGGGGATGTCAAGGGGACGGGGTTCTTGTCACAATACAAGTATCAAAAACAAAGTTAAAAACAAGATTGACATACGAGTTTTCATATGGTATATATTACCAAAGGGGTGATTTTGTGCCAAGAACATCGAGGTTGAAAAGTGAGAGTGGAATTTACCATATCATCATGAGAGGAATAAACAGACAAACTTTGTTCTTAGATGATGAAGATTGCACAAAGTTTATTCAAACCTTGCAGAGATACAGAAAGATCTGTGAATATAAGTTGTATGCTTATTGTTTGATGGGAAATCATTTGCATTTGTTGTTACATGAAAATAAGGAGTCCTTAGAGACTGTGATGAGAAGAATATGCGGTAGTTATGTTTTTTGGTATAACAAAAAATATGATAGGGTAGGATATTTATTTCAAGATCGTTATAAAAGTGAACCTGTAGAAGATGATACATATTTTGTAGTCGTATTGAGGTATATATTCCAAAATCCTATAAAAGCTGGTATTGTAAATAAGATTAATGAATATAAGTGGACGAATTACAATGATTATATTGGAATAAATAAACTGACTGATACAGATTTTGTATTGAATATCTTTAATGAAATGGATAAAGAAAAAGCATTAAAGAGTTTTATTGAATATACAAACAAAGAAAATAGTGATGAATGTATGGACATGCCTGAAAAAGGGCAACTAACAGATGATGAAGCTTTAAAAATAATAAAAACTTGCTGTAATGTAGAATATGGAATAGATATACAAAAATTAGATATAGTTAAAAGGAATGAGTATTTGAAAATCCTTAGGAATAAATACCATTTGTCCATAAGACAAATTGAGAGATTGACAGGAATAAGCAGAGGGATAATTCAGAATCTTAAATGACGGAAAACCCGTCCCCTTATCAAGGTCTTTATCAGTATTAGGAGGATATTATGATAAATGATATTGAAAGAATAGAAAAAGCAAAGATAATTATACAAAAAATTGCAAACGGAACAAATCCAACTAACGGTCTACCAATTGAAACGGATAGTTTTATACAAGATCCAAGAATTATTAGATGTTTCTATTATGTATCCGAGGTACTGCAGGGTGTAATAAATGGTTCATACAGCAATAAAAAAATTACTGACTTTATTATTACTAATGAACAAAAAAGCAAAGTTATATTCACAGAAGGAAATATAGGTGTTAATGAAGTTGCTAAATGTATAAATGAGCAAATAAATAGTTTAATTAGTAAAAAAGTATCAGGTGCGTATTTAAATAAAGGGTTAAAAAAGTTAGGTATTCTTACAGAAGTAGAAGATGATGGTAAGAAGAGAACTAGCACAAATGAGAATTCAAAAGATTATGGTTTCTTTTTAGAAAAAAGAAATTTTAATGGTAGAGAATATGACATGGTTTTAATTAACGATGTAGGTAAAAAGTATATTTTGGATAATATTGAAAATATCATGGAAATAAAGTAGATAGTGTGACAGCAACCCCGTCCCCTTGTCATCGTCCCCTTGTCATATGACAGGGGGACCTGAACGGGTTCTCTCACTGTTTTATAGAAATTATAAAATTTACTATGAAAAATATCATCTAATTTTTATTTTGCATTTATATTTATAAATTCTGCTTTTAATTTTGAATATACTATTTTTTGACTTGAATAAAGACCATAGTAACCTGAAAGGATGTATGCAACACTACATGCAATTCCAAATAGTAAAAAACCTCCTATGCCAAACAATTCAACACTAAGAATAATTGAAGCAACAGGAGCATTTACAACTGCACAGAACAATGCTATCAACCCTATAGCTGCCGAAAACCCTGGATCTAATCCTATTATTCCACCAATTAAACATCCAAATGTGGCCCCAATAAAGAATGTAGGAACAATCTCTCCACCTTTGAATCCTGCTCCTAATGTTATTGTAGTAAAAATTATTTTCAATAAAAATGCCTCAGGCTTCACAATTCCATTGATAGCATTAGCAATAATGTTCATTCCAGCACCATTATAATCATTTGTACCTACTAAAAGTGAAAGAATAAGTATTGTTAATCCTCCCGTAAATCCTCTTATATAAGCGTTCTTAATCTTATGTTTTAAGAGATGCTCTGTTTTATGAATAGTAATACAAAATATAATGCTTAATCCAGCTAATGATGCTGCAAGTATTACTGTAGCAATAACTGTTTTAATAGAAATTTCGGGAATATAATTTAAATGATAATGTACAGGTTCAACACCATAGTAAAGAGAAATACCATATGCAACTGTAGATGAAACTAAGCAAGCAACCATACTAGAATAATAAATAACACCGATGCTTATAACTTCCATGGCAAAAAAGGTTGCCGTTAAAGGAGTACCAAACAATGCAGAAAACACACCGCTCATACCACAGAGAACAATAATATGCTTATCCTTTTCATCCAGCTTAAATATATTCCCTACAAATGAGCCTATGCTACCGCCAATCTGTAAAGCTGCACCTTCTCTACCTGCAGAGCCCCCAAATAAATGTGTGATAACAGTGCTTATAAATATTAATGGTGCTAATCTTACAGGAACTTGTTGGTCTGAACGAATAGAGTCAATTATCTGATTAGTGCCTGTTGAGTCACTCATCTTAAATGATTTGTATAAAAAGGCAATTATAATACCTCCTATTGGTAAAAAGTATAAAACCCAATTATTTTCCAACCTGTATTCTGTTACTTTCTCCACGCTTACGTGAAATAATGTTCCTATTAATCCACCTGCCGAACCTGTAATACCTCCCAAAAAAATCCACTTTAAAAATGTACTTAAGTAAGTCTTTGCTGATTCATATTTTTCTTCAATCGATTCCAATTTAACACTTCCTATATAAATATTTTAAATCTAATTATTTGAATTTTATTGATTTAATGAATTTTCTATTTTCATTATAATCCTTTTGTAATAAAAATATCAATAGAAAATAGTATAAAAGAAAATTATACCCATATAGTCCCGTACATTTATCACGTGATCACGACATGACAGCAACCCCGTCCCCTTGTCACCCTTGTCACGGGGGAGGGGTTCTTTTTTTATTTTCATAGTAATGTACATACCCGCATAATTTATTATAACAAGAAAAATAAGACATATATTTGCTTGGGGAGGGGAATATGAGCAAGTTTAACAATTTTAGGAGTAAATTAGCAGATGAGTTGGAAATACCAAACAATGCTTTATCTGATAATTTTGATTTGAGAATGCATGGCAATAAAAAGGTTATAATTGAAAACCATTTAGGAATAACAATTTATGAAGACAATATGGTAAATATAAAAACAAATGAACAGAATATAACTATAAAAGGCTCTAAATTTAAAATAGAGGAAATTAATAATTACAAAGTAATAGTAAAGGGGAATATCAAAGAAATTATTTTTAGTATGAAGGAGTAGTTATGTTAATATTCAAGTTAATGTATTTAATAAGAGGATATGTAGTCATTCGTCTTGATGACATGCACTCAGAAAAAACTTTGAATATACTCCGGAGAAGAAACATTGCTGTATGGGATGTTGAAAAGAAAGAAAAAGGAATTAAATTCAAAATTTCATATGATGATTATAATAAACATTTGGATCTTATAAATGAAATAATGAAACCTATCAAGAAAAAAGGATTTATGCTTAAACTTAATAAGCTTAAATTCAGAAGGGGTTTTTCCATAGGCCTTTTGATATTGATAATATCTCTTTATCTGCTTACATCAATGATATGGGATGTTGAAGTTTTGGGAACAAACCAATCAAATACAAATAAAATACTTAAAGTTTTACAAGAAAATCAAATAAAAGTTCCTCTTCCTATATCGCAAATAGAAACAAAAAAATTAGAAACATTGATTTATAATAATTTTGATAATTATAAATTTGTGGAAGTATTTGTGGAAGGTTCTAAATTAATTATTTTTGTAAAAGAAAAGGAGCCTGAAGCGGCGAGTATTAAAAGTAATGAGCCAAGCAGCATCATTTCCACAAAAAATGCTATTATAAATAAGATTATAGCTAAAAGCGGTCAGTCTGTTGTCAAGGAAGGTGATGTTGTTTATGAAGGTCAAACATTAATTATGGGTATTGTTAAAAATAAAAATTCCGAAGAATTTGTTATGGTACCATCGGACGGCATTGTTTATGCCAAGACTTATTATAATTTTGAAATGAAGGAAGAAAAGATAAGAAGCGTTAATGTTGCTACAAATAAAAGCAAATTTGTTTATTACTTGAAATTAAATGGAAATAGTATTAAAATAATAGGTGACAAAGATCCTTATGAAAACTATAATTATAGGGAGAGTTTAATAGATGTGCCTATTATATCAAATTTAGCTGATATTACCTTTTTAAAAGGTGTATACTATGAAGAAGTAATAAAGGAAATTGAAATAGATAAAAAAACAGCACAAAATAAAATGAAAATTAGTATGTATGATGAGCTATTGAGAAGGTGTGATGAGGACAGTAGAATTATAAAATCATCCATAAACTTTTCAGATGATGAAGATTTTTATTATTTGATAGCTCAAATAGAAGTAATAGAAGATATAGGCGAAAGAATTAAAATTTTTCCTATAACAGAAGACGAGACAGAAGAAATTAAGGAGGATTAATGGATTTTTTTGAAGAAAATGTTTTAATTGCAAATGAGGATGAATTAATTAAACTATTGGGGATTCATGATAAAAATATTAAAATAATTAAAAGTTATTATGATGTTAATATTTTAGTTAGAAACGGTGCTGTGAAAGTAACCGGAGAAAAGGAAAAATCAGAAGCTGTAGCAAAGATATTAAAGGATGTATTAAGTACAATAAGAGCAGAAGGAGAAATAACTGACCAAAAAATTGTTTATTTAATTGAAGCAAATAAATCAAACTCAAATATAGATTACAATCATGTTTTAAAGGAAGTAATTGTAACATCTGCTTCAGGCAGAGTAATTAAACCTAAAACTATAGGACAAAAACGATATATAGATTTGATAAATTCTAAAGATGTGACATTTGGAATTGGTCCTGCTGGAACAGGTAAAACATATTTAGCTGTGGCGGCTGCAGTAAATGCATTTAGAAGAAAAGAAGTTGAGCGTATAATTCTTACTCGACCTGCTGTTGAGGCAGGAGAAAAGTTAGGATTTTTACCGGGAGATTTGCAAGATAAAGTTGACCCATATTTGAGGCCTCTTTATGATGCTCTTTTTGATATAATGGGAATTGAAAATTATATGAAAAATGTTGAGAAACAACTTATTGAAGTTGCCCCCTTAGCTTATATGAGAGGTCGTACATTGGATTCAGCCTTCATTATATTAGATGAGGCCCAAAACACCACAAATGAGCAAATGAAAATGTTTTTGACCCGTTTGGGTTATGGCTCAAAAGCCGTAATAACAGGCGATATAACTCAAATAGACCTTCCTGATGGCAAGAAGTCAGGGCTTAAGTCTGTAATAAATATTTTAAAAGAAGTGGAAGACATAGGTTTTATGTTTTTTCACACCACTGACGTTGTAAGACATAAATTGGTTCAAGATATAATAAAAGCTTATGAAAAACATGAGGGAAACAAAAAATGATAAATGTGATGTTTGATGATAGGCAAGATGTAATGGAAATTACTGAGGACAGTGAAAGCGCAATAAAAAAGGCTGTGGAAGCTGTTTTGTCCAAGGAAGATTTATCAGGTGATTTTGAAGTAAGTGTTTCATTTGTTACAAATGAAGAAATCAAGGAACTTAATAGAGATTACAGAAATGTTGACTGTGAAACAGATGTTTTATCTTTTCCTATGGATGATGAATTCGACGGGGTTATTATCCTGGGGGACATAGTGCTTTCAACACAAAAAATAATTGAACAAGCTAATGATTTCGATCACAGCTTGGAAAGAGAAATGCTTTATTTAACTGTTCACAGCATGTTACATCTTATTGGATATGACCACATGAATAGTGATGAAAAAAGGATAATGAGAGAAAAAGAAAAAGAGATTATGAAAAACCTTAATATTTTTAAATAATACAACATAGGGGGAAGACGTGAAAAATAAAATCCTTGCTTTTATTTTGTTGCTGCTCTTTGTTAGTGGTTGTGCAGCTAAACCAGTAGATACACCTGAAGTTGAAGAACCGGTTCTTGAAGAAATTCTACCGGAAGTTGAAGAAAAACCGGAAGAAATTTTGGAAGAGATTATTGATCCTAACATGGTTGTTTCGCCTTTGGATGGCTTAAGGTATTATCCTGAAGAATTGTCTAAAAGGCCTGTGGCAGTATCAATTGATAATCATCCAAGAGCAAGATGGCAGGCAGGTATCAGCCAGGCTGAAATAGTTTATGAGGTTGAAGTAGAGAATCCTTATACCAGGTATTTATGTATATTTCTTGCCAAGGAGCCTGAACAGGTTGGTCCTGTAAGAAGTGCAAGACCATACATAATTTATTATGCACTTGAAAATGACGGAATATTTGTACATGTAGGTGGAAGTGAGGATGCTTTTGCTGAAATTAGAAGGCTCAGTGTAGCTGATGTGGATGGCCTTTATTCCGGAGCTATGTGGAGATACAATGAGACAGGAAAATATGCTCCCCACAATATGTACACTACATTAAGCTCTATAAGAAAAGAAGCTGAATCTTACGGATACAGAACTGAAGGTAACTTTGAAGGATACAATTTCAATGAAAAAAGTTTTGATTTATCTGAAAATTATGAAATAAGTTCAGCAAAGACTGTTAATATAATATATAATGATTATAATACAACAGATTACATATTTGATGAAGATAGTAATTTATATTTAAGATTTAAAGATGGCGAAAAACATATTGATGAATTGGATAAAAATCAGTTAACTGCAAAAAATATCATTGTAATAGAAGCTTCTAAATCAGTATTGGATAATGAAGGAAGATTGTTTATGGGAACTATAGGTGAAGGTAAAGGTATTTATATTACAAATGGTGAAAATATTCCTATAACATGGGAAAAGACCAGCGAGAAAAACAGATTAAGGTTTTATAATAATTCAGAAGAAATTAAATTAAACCCTGGCAACACATGGATACAAGTTGTTAATAGTATTAACAATATAACTATAAAATAGAAAGGGGACAACATGGAAGACAAGTTACTTATAAAAATTGCTATGGAAGCAAAAGAAAAATCATACAGCCCATATTCAAAATATAAGGTAGGAGCTGCAGTTTATACTAAAAGTGGCAAGGTGTTTACCGGCTGCAACATAGAATCAGCATCCTATAGTCCTACCATATGTGCTGAAAGAGTTGCTTTTACAAAGTGTATTTCTGAAGGGTACAAAGATATTGATAAAATTGCCGTAGTTGGAAGTGATGTTAAAACTTCTTTTCCCTGCGGTGTATGCAGACAGTTTATGTCTGAATTTGGTAAAGAAATAAAGGTTATTTGCGCTAAAAATATAGATTCTTACGATGTTTATACTTTAGAGGAATTATTGCCTAACAGCTTCGGCCCAGATGACCTTGGCAAATAAGAAAGGGAAAATATGTTTAAATCAGGATTCGTAACAATAATAGGAAGACCAAACGTAGGCAAATCAACCTTGATGAATAGTATGATAGGTGAAAAAATATCTATCATGTCTGATAAGCCTCAAACTACAAGAAATAAAATAAGAACTGTTTATACAGATGATGAAGCACAGATAGTATTTATGGATACTCCGGGTATCCATAAACCTAAAAATCAACTTGGGGAATTTATGAATACAGAAGTTGACTCAGCATTAGAGGAAATGGATGTATTGATAATGATAACAGATGAATTCAACAAAATTGGACCTGGGGATGAATTCATAATTGAAAAAATTAAGAATATTAAATCGAAAAAAGTTTTAATAATCAATAAAATTGATATGTTTGATCAGGAAGCTGCTATGAGAATTGCTGCTGAATTTGATAAATATAAGGTTTTTGATGATATAGTACCAATATCTGCACTGAAGAATTTTGGGGTAGATAAATTAACTAATTTAATTATAAAATACTTAAAACCAGGACCTATGTATTTTCCGGCAGATTATATAACAGATAGACCGGAGCGTTTTGTCGTAGCAGAAATTATCAGAGAAAAAGCGCTTATGTATTTAGAAGAAGAGGTTCCTCATGGAATTGCAGTTGAAATTGAAGAAATGAAAAAAAGAAACAACCGTGATCTTGTAGATGTAAGAGCAAGTATTTTGTGCGAGAAAAAGTCCCACAAAAGTATTGTCATAGGTAAGGACGGCAGAAAAATAAAAGGAATTGGCAAAAGTGCCAGAGAAGATATAGAAAGACTGTTGGGAAGCCAAGTAAATTTGCAACTGTTTGTAAAAATTCAAGAAAACTGGCGTGATAACAATTATCTTTTAAGAAGTTTAGGGTATGATAAAAAATGATTCAGGAAGAAATCCTTATTTTAAAAGAAGTAAATTACAAGGAAAATGATAAAATACTTCATGCCTTGTCTAAAAGTAGGGGTAAAATTCAAATTATTTCTAAGGGATCAAAGAAAAACAATTCCCATTTAATAAATGCATCTCTCTTGTTTTCATATTCAAAAGCTACGCTTACTGTATCGAAAGATATGTATATATTAACTTCAGCTGAGCTTTTGGATAATTTCTACAACTTAAAAAACAACATGGATGCTTATTATAACGCCTGTTATATATTAGAACTAATAAGTTTTGTGGCACAAGAAAATGAATATGATTCAAGAATTTTTGATATGACTGTGTCTGTACTTGCTTACATGTGCACATATAAGAAGGATTATGATAAGCTAAGTGCAGCTTATGAACTAAAGTTGGTGTCTATGCTTGGGTACAAGCCTGATTTTCTCCATTGTTTGCACTGCTGCGCTACAATAAAAACTGATGGCAAGTTTTCTGTTAGTGAAGGAGGAGTTTTTTGTTCTCAGTGCGTAAATTTTGGAAATGGTATAAATGTTACTTATAATGAAATACTAACAATGGAAAGTATTTTAAAATCTAAATTTGAAAATGTGGGCTTTATTGAAGTGTCCAAACATATAATGAATTTAATAAGAAAATTTTTATTTTATTATATTGGCAAGGATAATTTTACTACATTAAAACTTCTTTAAAAGAAAGAAAGGATATTTATATGGAAACTAACAATTTACAAAAAATCGATGATATTTTAAAACGCACAAACACTGACTACTCTACTGCTAAGGAGGCTTTGGACGCTGCTAATGGTGATGTTCTTGAAGCAATCATCATAATAGAAAATAAGCAAAAAGGAAACACAAGTAGCAGCTCAGTTAGAGGCGAACAGATAATGGCTCAACTGAAAGATATTTTAGCAAAAGGAAATGCAACAAAACTTACAATTAAGAAAAACAATGAAGTAATAATTAACATTCCAATAACAGCAGGATTAATAGGTGCTTTTATTGCTCCTTTTCTGTCTGCAGCAGGAATAACAATAGCCCTTCTTGCAAAATGCTCTGTAGAAATTACACAGGCTGACGGTAAAGTTATTGACCTTGGTCAAAAGGTTGATGAAGGTATGGATGCAGTTAAAGATGTAGTTGATGATGTGAAAACAGGTGCTGAAAACCTAAAGGATGATTTCGTAGGCTCTTTTAACAGAAATAATGATCAATTTTAAAAGAAAATCTTGACATAAAAAGATTATTTTGTTACATTATAGTAAATTGAGACTGTGAGAAAGAAGAGTATTCTATACTAAATTCATAGAGAGTCAGATTAGGTGAAAGCTGATAAGGATGTATAGATGAAGGGAACTTTTGAGTCATTTACTTTAAGAGGACGAGGGAACTCGTCAAATAGGGTGGAACCGCGGAAGTAAAATCTTTCGTCCCTATATGGGATGGAAGATTTTTTTGTATGCCGAGTTATTATGAATAACTTACGGTTAGGTCGAAAAATTGATGACATCTTGGTATAATATATTATTGTGGAGGAAAATCATGGCGAAGATTGAAAAAAACAATTTAGAGAAATTAGTTTCATTATCAAAATCTAGGGGTATAATTTTTCCAGGCTCTGAAATTTACGGAGGCTTAGCTAATACATGGGATTATGGTCCTTTGGGAGTAGAAATTAAGAACAACGTAAAAAGAGCATGGTGGAAAAAATTTATTCAAGAAAGTCCATATAATGTAGGATTAGATGCTGCAATACTTATGAATCCAACTACTTGGGTAGCATCAGGTCATGTTGGAGGATTTTCAGATCCTTTGATGGACTGCAAGGAGTGCAAGGCAAGGTTCAGAGCAGATAAGCTTATTGAAGATTACATGAAAGAAATAAATGATGTACAAATAGTTGATGGCTGGACAAACAATCAAATGGAAGAATATGTTTCAGAGAATAAAGTGAAATGTCCTGAATGTGGTAAACATAACTTTACATCCATAAGGAAATTTAACCTAATGTTTAAAACTTTCCAAGGAGTTACAGAAGACTCCCAATCAGAAATTTATTTAAGACCTGAAACAGCACAGGGTATTTTTGTTAATTTTAAAAATGTAGCACGTTCAACAAGAAAAAAAATTCCTTTTGGAATAGGTCAAATAGGAAAATCTTTCAGAAATGAAATTACACCTGGTAACTTTACATTTAGAACAAGAGAATTCGAACAAATGGAATTAGAATTCTTCTGCAAGCCGGGAGAAGATATGGAATGGTTCTATTATTGGAAGGAATTCTGTATGAATTGGTTATTAAACCTTGGAATGACAAAGGAAAAAGTTCGTTTCAGAGATCATGAAGCAGCTGAATTATCTCATTACAGCAAAGGCACATCAGATATTGAATATTTGTTCCCATTTGGTTGGGGTGAATTGTGGGGTATTGCAAACAGAACTGATTATGACCTTAAACAACATATAAATGAATCAGGTTCTGACTTACATTATGTTGATCCTGTAACTAATGAAAAATACATACCATATTGTGTAGAGCCTTCACTTGGTGCTGACCGTGTAATGCTTGCGCTTTTAGTTGATGCTTACAATGAAGAAACTTTGGAAGATGGTTCAGACAGAGTTGTCTTAAAACTTCATCCTGCTTTAGCTCCATTTAAAGCAGCAGTCTTGCCGCTTACTAAAAAATTAAATGAGCAAGCAACAGAACTTTATCATAAGTTAGCGAAAGAATTTAACATTGATTATGATGATGCTGGAAGTATTGGTAAAAGATACAGAAGACATGATGAAATTGGTACACCTTGTTGTATTACATTTGACTTTGATTCATTGGAAGACAATGCAGTAACAGTAAGAGACAGAGACACAATGGAGCAAGTAAGAATAAAAATTGATGATTTAGTTGCATTCATTAACGATAAAATAAATTTTTAAAGGGGTGTGCAAAAAATCAAACTTTCAGACAGGCAAAATCAAATTATTGAAATAATTGATAATAATGAGCCTATCACAGGAGAAGCAATAGCAGAAAAATTAGGTCTTACAAGGGCAACCCTAAGACCTGATTTAGCTGTGCTTTCCATGTGCGGCTTAATAGATGCGAAACCAAAGGTTGGATATTTTAGTTCAAATAAGAAAAATAAAAAGGATATATTTGAAAAACTATCGGCAATAAGTGTTTTGGATATAAAATCAGTTCCCATAAATGTAACAGAATCTACAAGTGTTTATGATGCAATTGTTTCCTTGTTCCTGGAAAATGTAGGAACCCTTTTTGTGGTAGAAGACGAAGGTTTAAAAGGTGTTATATCGAGAAAAGATTTATTGAAAGCTGCTATGGGTGGCGGTGATTTAAGCATGATTCCAGTGGGTATAATTATGACAAGAATGCCTAAAATAGTTTACTGTTTGGAAGATGAATCATTGTTCGATGCAGCTGAAAAAATAATTGAAAATGAAGTTGACTGTGTACCTGTTGTTAAAAATTTGGCGGATGGCAGATTGAAAGCAGTAGGTAGGGTGTCAAAAACAAATATAACAAAAGTAATTTTAGACATTTCAAAGTAAGGGGTAAATATGGAAAAAGTAATTATTTATGCTGCTTCTGATTCTGCGGGGGAAACAGCAGAACAAGTGGCAAGGGCTGTAATGAGACAATTTGATGTAGCAGAATTTAGTGTTAAAAGATTTTCTTTCATTAACGATAGAGAAGCAATCGATGATTTGATTTCAAGGGCTAGAGAAGAAAATTCATTTATAGTTTTCACTTTAGTGGTTGAAGAGCTTAGAGATTATTTGGCTCAAAAGGCTGCTCTTTATGATATAGGAGCAGTAGATATTTTAACTCCTGTATTACTACCATTAGTTAAGGAGCTTGGGATTTCTCCAAAATATGAGCCGGGGCTTCTTAGAAAGCTTGATGAAAAGTATTTCAAAAAAGTCGAAGCAGTGGAATTTGCAGTAAAGTATGATGATGGAAAAGACACAAGGGGAATACTGTTAGCGGATATAGTGCTGATTGGAGTGTCAAGAACATCTAAAACACCTCTTTCAATGTATTTGGCACATAAGAATTTAAAGGTTGCTAATATTCCCTTAGTTCCTGAAGTCGGTTTTCCAGAAGAACTTAAGCATATTCCTTCCAAAAGGATTATCGGCCTAACACTTAATATTGATTCTTTAAATAAAATTAGAAAAGAAAGACTTAAAACAATGGGCTTGAAGGATACTGCAAATTATGCAACCATGGAAAGAATATTTGAAGAGTTGGAATATGCAGGTAACATAATGAGAAAGCTAAATTGCAAAGTTATAGATACAACAGACAAAGCTGTTGAAGAAACTGCATCAATAATTTTAAATTATATTCAAGAATATAAGTAAGTAGGTGATGTTGGTGAATATCAGAGAAAAATACGAGCAATTCGAATTAGAACATTTGTCGCAGTATGCCTCCAAGGCAATTCTATCACAGGGAAGAAAAATTACAGAGCCTAAATGTGAAATAAGAACTGACTTTCAAAGAGATAGAGACAGAATTTTGCATTCTAAATCATTCAGAAGACTTAAACATAAAACTCAGGTATTTTTGTCTCCAGAAGGGGACCACTATAGAACAAGACTTACACATACCCTTGAAGTATCACAAATTTCAAGAACAATAGCAAGAAGCTTAAATTTGAATGAAGATTTAACTGAAGCTATTGCCTTAGGCCATGATTTGGGGCACACTCCTTTTGGCCATACAGGAGAAA
The DNA here is from genome assembly GCA_035270885.1 of Sedimentibacter sp. Lineage (GTDB taxonomy): Bacteria > Bacillota > Clostridia > Tissierellales > Sedimentibacteraceae > Sedimentibacter. The sequence goes on from DATESJ010000137.1 coordinate 14,802, forward strand.
GAATATTGAAGAAACTTTGCGAAAATGGCTTTAAGCACAATGAACAAAGTTTAAGAGTTGTAGATTTTTTGGAAATAAGAAATGGTAAGCCGGGGCTTAACTTGACATATGAGGTAAGAAACGGAATTTTAAATCATCCTTCAGGTTATAAACCTGCAACCCTTGAAGGACAAATAGTAAGTTTTTCAGACAGGATTGCTTACATAAACCATGATATAGATGATGCTGTAAGAGCAAATATCATCCGTGAAATTCCTGATAAGTTTCTTCATAAATTAGGACACAGTCACGGACAAAGAATTAATACCATGATAATGGATATAATTCATAATTCTGAAAACCAGAATAAAATTATTATGAGCGATGAAATTGCAGATTTAACCAATGAACTTCGTGATTTTCTCTTTGAAAATGTTTATTATAATAAGGTTGCAAAAAGTGAAGAAGATAAAACAATGTTCATTGTTGAAAAAATATACGAATATTATACGAAAAACTTTGATTCTCTTCCTGAATTTTATCTTAATATTTATAATAATAACAATTACAGCAAGGGTGAAATTATAAAAGATTATATAGCAGGAATGACAGACAGATATGCAATGAAGGCATTTGAAGAATTATATATACCTAAACCTTGGCATTAATCATTTGCAGCAAAGAACTTAATAGCTTGTCAACTATAGTCATTGACAAGCTTATTTTCATATGTTATAATTTATTTTTATAGTAAGGATAATGGTGATATTATGCCCTATAGATTGGATTCTGATGTTATAAAAAGAATCATAGATGAAAACAATATTGTTGATATAATAGAAGAATATTTACCCTTGAAAAAGGCAGGTACAAATTACAGTACAAACTGTCCTTTTCATAAAGAAAAGACACCTTCATTTATAGTATCTCCAGACAAGCAAATGTTTCATTGCTTCGGGTGTGGTGAAAGTGGAGACAGCATTAGTTTTTTAACAAAATACAAAAATTACACATTTGTAGAAGCAGCAGAATATTTAGCAAACAGAGCAGGTATTATATTGGAAGAAGTAAACTCATCAAATACAAATAACAATAAGCAATTAATGGATAAGCTATATAAAATAAACAGGGAAGCTGCTCTTTATTTTTACAAAAATTTAAGAACAAACCCTGATGTAATAAGATATCTGCATTCCAGAAAAATTAACTCAGAAGTAATAAAATTGTTTGGAATTGGATATGCTAACAAGGAATGGGATAATTTGTTAAATTATCTAAAAGCTAAAGGATACAAAGAAGAAGACATATTAAAAACTGGATTAATTATAAAAAATGATAAATATAATTCATTTTATGACAGATTCAGAAACAGAGTAATATTTCCCATATTTGATGTTAAAAAAAGAATAATAGGTTTTGGAGGCCGCGTAACAGATGATTCGCTGCCTAAATACCTTAATTCACCTGAAACAATGATTTTTAACAAGGGATATAATTTGTACGGAATCAATATTGCGAAGGAAAGTGCCAGAGATAAAAGCTTTATATTAGTTGAAGGTTACATGGATGTAATAAAAATGCATGTATATGGTTACTCAGCTACAGTTGCAGCTTTAGGAACATCATTTACCGAGAACCAGTCTAAATTATTAAAAAGATATTCTAAGAGCTTTTATATAGCATTTGATTCAGATAATGCAGGACAGCAGGCTTCACTTAAGGCAATAAATATGCTGAAGAGAAACAATTTGGAAGGTAAAGTAATTATCATACCAGATGCTAAAGATCCTGACGAATATTTAAATAAGTTTGGAAAAGCAAGTTTCGACAAATTAATTGAAAATTCATTAGATTATTATAGCTTTTTAGAATTTTACTATAAAGAAATACTTGAAAATTCTAACAAAGTTGAATATATAAACAAATTTTTTGACAATATAGTAAATGTACACAGTGAAATAGAAAGAGAATTAATTTTCGACAAATTATCAAGAAAAGTAGGTGTTTCAAAAGAGTCTATAATTAAAGAATACAATAAGAGAAGTGTTAAGCAAAAAACCTTGATTAAGACTGCAAAACCTGTACAAAAACCGCAGGTTTCAAAGATTACTACATGCCACGAAGAGGAGCTTATAAAACTTATACTTTTAAACAATGATTTTGCCTTACAGCTAAATGAGATAGTTAATGAAGACACCTTTAAGGACTTAAAATACTATAATATAATAAAAGAGCTGTATGAATGTAGAATTAACGATATAAGTATTAACAGTGAAAGCTTAAATAGAATAATAAATGGTAGCATGGATGTAAATTTGCAGATTGACAATGTTGATTACGATAATTCAGAGGCTTTATTCAAAGATTGTATAAAAAGACTTAAATTAAAATATTATGAAGAAAAGAGAAATTTATTGAATAATAATTTAAAACAATCTGATAATTCATTAAATGGTAAGGAAATTATGAATGAGATATTTTGCCTCGCTAAAAAGATTAAATCAACAAAAGAGGAGGTCAACTGACAATGGGTGAAAATAAAAATATAGCGGTAACTTCAGTAGAGGAAACTGAAAAAAGTGCAGAAATGCTACAAAAGATAGAGTCCATAAAGAATAAATTAATTGAAAAAGGTAAAAGAAACGGATTTATAACATATAAGGAAGTTTTAAGGTCATTTGAAAAGCTTGATATCAATCCTGAATTTATAGATGATTTTTATAAGCAAGCAGAAGACAACGATCTTGAAATATTAGGATTTCAAGATGATATGATACCTGAAAAGGTTGAAGAAGGCGATGAAGCTGAAACAAAAGAAGATACGGATTTTGTAGTAACTCAATCTGACGATGATATTCTAAAGGGAGTTAATATTGATGACCCCGTAAGAATGTATTTGAAGGAAATAGGAAGAGTTGCCTTATTGACTGCAGCTGAAGAGGTTGAATTAGCCAAAAGAATGCAGGACGGCGATGATGAAGCTAAAAAGAGATTGGCAGAAGCTAATTTAAGATTAGTTGTAAGTATCGCAAAAAGATATGTGGGAAGAGGTATGCTTTTTCTTGATTTAATTCAGGAGGGTAACCTGGGGCTTATTAAAGCAGTTGAAAAATTCGACTATACTAAGGGTTTTAAATTTAGTACATATGCAACCTGGTGGATACGACAAGCTATTACAAGAGCAATTGCAGACCAAGCTAGAACTATAAGAATACCTGTACATATGGTTGAAACTATTAATAAATTAATTAGAATTAAAAGACAGCTTTTGCAGGAATTAGGAAGAGATGCAACACCTGAAGAAATAGCATTGGAAATGGAAATGGAACCTGAAAAAGTTAGAGAAATACTAAAAATAGCTCAAGAACCTGTCTCATTGGAAACTCCAATAGGTGAAGAAGAAGACAGTCACCTTGGTGATTTTATACCAGATGATGAAGTTCAAGCACCTTCTGATGTTGCAACATTTACATTACTTCGTGAGCAACTGTCAAACGTGCTTCATACATTAACTGATAGAGAGCAAAAGGTATTAAGACTTCGATTTGGTTTAGATGATGGAAGAGCAAGAACACTTGAAGAGGTTGGCAAGGAATTTGATGTAACAAGAGAAAGAATACGACAAATTGAAGCTAAAGCTCTTAGAAAATTAAGACATCCAAGCAGAAGCAAAAAATTGAAAGACTATTTGGAATAGAATAGGAAGGGGGACACACCTCCTTA
>DATESJ010000138.1:0-3414 GCA_035270885.1 Sedimentibacter sp.
ACACTATGACATTGCTCCTTATTCTACAGGAATAGTACAATTCACAATTCCCTATTCCTCAATAGGTTGGAGACCTAACTGCTAATTGAATCCTATGAATTCTGGGGACGGACCTTGAAATGCAAGGTCCGTCCCCAGAATGATCCACCTACTCTGATAGTCTATTCCTAAAAATTTATATTCCTAAGTAATTATATTTTGGCATAATTTCCATATCATTTTTAATATAACCTTTAAAAACAACTCTACCAATATAAATTCTGTAGTTTTCCATAATCAACTCCTATTGTTTATTAATAGTTTAATTATGGAAAACTATATTTAAATTCATATAAGCATTACATTAATAGATTATTAGAATTCAATTGTAATTCTATGAAATATAAGTCTTGCAATTTAACAAAAGTTTCACTAGGCAAATCAAGTATCCCAATGAGTATTACTTCATTTTAAATAAATCCTTCGTTTTTAAACCCTGCTTTTTTGCAGATTGACGCCAACCCATTTCACCGCCTATTTTATATACTATCCTTGGTATCCCAGGTGAAGTATATATTTCATCTGCTGTTTTACAGGTTAAGATATTTTCCGCTAAATGAGTCAATGCAATATGTACATCTTTCATTGTTCCTTTACTGTCAGTTGAATTGCTAATCATTGACATCATTCCTCCGCCACCAATACCAATTCCCTGCCCCCATTTTAATTTAGCTTTTTCAGCCCAATTTTGCATCATTTCTATTGCTATGGCAGCTTGTTTTCCTTCATAAAATCCAATATTAACAATAGTATATACATATATATCATTATTTTTATTAAGACTAAAATATTTTTCCATTTGATATAAACATCTTAATAAATGAGAAGGTATTCCATCAACATATAGCGGAAAGGTAAATAGAATTACATTGCATTTTGATATCTGCTCTAAGTCTTCATTGTTTATTTCATTTGTTCTAAAATTATATTCTTCTATAATATTATCTTGCAATTTTGGTTTTATTGAATTTAGAATAATTCCAGATGCACTATGCTTGAATTTTGGACTTCCATTTATTAGAGCAATTTTCATAATGTTACTCCTTCTAATTCTTTGATAGAATTAATATCTTTTAAAAATACTAGATCTTTAATATTACCCATAAGATTTAATGTATTTGCTTTAACTAATTTTTCTGCTGTAGCTTTTTCTTTTTCCGTAATATCCTCGCCATAAAAATACACACTCAATTCAAAATGATTATCATATCTTTGTCTATGGTGCAGTTCTTTATTTCTTGCTGCAAAATACGGATGCACATATGAAATGCTCCTATCCATGATATTTTTAATGAAAGGACTATATCCTCCATAAAAACATTTACTAATTATAATAACTTCAGTGCATTTTGAAAGATATTCACCCATATTACTGTAGTCATCATCAATAACACATTCGCCGGGCGTCTTTATCCAGCAACCAAAGCACCCTATACAACTATGAATTGTATTATTATCATAAATAACTTTTACATCTACATTGCTACCAATCAATTCTCTTGAATCTTCTTCCCTTAAATCATGAATTAATAATTTCACCACACCACCCCATTCTCGTTTATATATTTTGATAATACGGCAATTTTTGGTTAATTGCAAGATATTTAGAATATTTGAACGTTAAATATAGCGTCTTACTTTACTCATATAATTTTTGTATTCTTCACCAAACTTATTTACGCACCATCTTTCTTCAGACAGGATAATCCAATGCGTTGATATTTGAAAGACCACCAGTATTGCAAGTAATAGCAATGACTGAGTAATCAGTACACAGCCTAAAAAATAAATAAAATATGACACATACATCGGATTACGGGAAATCCGGTATAATCCATTAAGGTTGATGCCATTCTCCGAAGGTTTTGAAAAATTTGATACGGACACAAGACACATCAAGACTCCTATTCCATATGTCACCAAACCTGCATAAAACCAATACGGGTCAGTCGTAATCTTGAGGAAGAATAGATAGACAAAAATCAGAATGTTTGAAATCTGATAAAACCAGTACGCTGCTTTTTCTCTTCCAATAAGCGGAGCGAAGTAAGCGGCACGTTTTAACCCTTCCTTGTTTAAAAGTCCGAATCTTATCAGTAGTAATGGAATTAACAAAATAAATCCGTTCATTTTATCTCCTTGTACCGAAAACTATAATTTGAATACTTATGTATTTATTTTAATTTTGCAGTAAATACCTTATTCATAACATCATCATAGTAAACTATGGTATCAGAGTATTCATGTATAACATTCATATGTGCTGATGATTTAAAAACTTGATTACCTGCTCTGTCATATATTATGGTTCTGTAGCTTTTAGGAATGGTCGAATTAAATTTCAGCATTACATAATCTCCCAACAATACAATTCCTTCTGCCGTTTCTCCTGAATTCAGTGGCTCAATGACGCCTGCAATGTATATTTTCAAATCCTTTCTTTTTACATAATAGATATTTTTATTTAATACTTCATAAGAATCTATATTTACGTCAGCCATGTCATTTACAGTATTTACTATATCCTCACCAACAGTAAAACTGTAAAGATCACCATTGCTGATAAAATATATATTTCCTTCTCTGTATTTGAAACGTTCAACAGGCAAAGTTCTATCGGTTACAGGAGATACTGTATTAATATTTTTATTCAATTTATAAATTCCCATATGATCATTTATATTTACATTATACGCTATAACATAATCAAATTCTTCCGTTTCATAGCGTGTTGTGTAATCCCAGAAATATCTATATAAAATAGAACCAATCTCAGATTTTGATGACCAATCCATGGCATATCCGTCTATAATCTCCTTTCCCGGTCCTCCAGAACCGTACCCCTGAAGATTAACAGGCTCTGAGATGGTTGCATCATCATATATTTCTACTTCATATGAAGTTCCCATAACAGCTCCACCCACATGATATGTAAAATAAAGCTTACCTTCTATTATTTTAAAATATGGGTATGCATGAGATCCTTCAGGGCCATAGGTTTCATTTAATGGTGTTTCGTATATTTTTTTACAGTCTACTAAATTATTGATAGGTGCTATGTATACTGACCCATTGTTGCCGGCATAATATATGTTTTCTACATCAATGATAAAATCTCCGCCTGGCATATAGTCTTTCAGTTTCAACTCTTGAGGCACTACACTTTGAGAGTTATTGCTCAGTCCTGAATCACTATTAGAGTTACAGCTCCAGCTGAATATGACTAATAAAATCAGACAAATTAAAATTAATAGTTTAAATTTATTACTAATTTGAGTGTGCTTTTTCATTTATTTCTCCCACTTTGCTTCCAAATTCACTATATCTTCTGGCATTTCGGACAATAGTAAATACTTCCACCCATATATGCTTCTT
>DATESJ010000139.1:0-3211 GCA_035270885.1 Sedimentibacter sp.
TCTAAGCCGATGTTTTTCTTGTAGGCATTTACTAGTTCAGGTGCAAAGGGTGATTCTTCAAATCGGGTCAATTTATAGGCGAGCCCCATGCAACCAGAAAGAGTAAACGCTAATAATATCAGTGAAACAAGAAAAAATTTATGCATTATCATTACCCCTTTTAATTTTTTTTTCTGAGTTGTTTGTACGTTTTAAAATACCATTTAATTCTTGTGACAATATGCAAAATAAGGAAAATGGAAAGGATCATGGAACTTCTATCGTGAAACTCAATGATTGTTCTACGTAGTGTTCGGTTGCCTTCTAATAAATCAATAGACCAAGATGTTAATCCGGTGATGGTCACTAAAATAAATAGTACTGAAAAAATCAAGACTTGTATATTTTTTCTAAAGAGCTTTTTGGCAAGGACATTTTTATACCATTTCCAGTGCTTATAGATATGATAAATCATTAGTAAAGAGAGTACAATGATTGAAACTTTATGGAAGAGAGACCAATCGTGATGATTTAACCCAAGTACGACTGGATTGATTCCGTCGCCATGAGGGCCTCCATGAAACCCTACTTTCATCAGTATTCCAGAGAACATGGACAAAAAACCGAAAATAATAAGGCCTATATTTACTAGAAACTGGTTGATGGTGTTTTTCATTTTTTATGCCCCGTTTTAAGATCTGGTTTTATTTTACTTGGGTTCTTCCCAACCATCAACCACATCTCGAAAGAAAGATACATAGCTATATGAAATATCTTTTGAATAGTACCAATATGTAGAACCGCCACTTCTAATTCTTAATGGTTCTCCTAAGATATCAATCACGTCATCAAAAGTCATGTTCTTTTTTAATTTACGCCATGACTGTAATTTTGGTGCTACTGCAGTTACGTTTGCTTGTTTCGATTTCTTTTTATTAGAATTCGCAATAATGGATTCGAGGATTGAAACTCTATTTTCGAGTTGCTCGATTTTTTGATTTAGTTGCTCTATTGTAGCTTCTTGTGCATTAGCAGAAAAAGCAAGCGTTATCAAGAAAAAAAATATCATCGGGGTTTTCATTTTTCCTCGCATTTATAAGGATAATATAAAATAAATATTGTAGCCCATGAAATAAGAAACGCACGAAACGGTGTGTTTTTCACTGGGTCTTATTTTGTTAAGCTGCAGACGGAGCCAATTTTTAGTGAAAATGGATTGTGCCGCCATAAGTCGTTAATTTTCCTTAGCATATTTTTTCAGATCTTTTTTGATTAAAAACCGATGAAATGGTTTTACAAAGAAAAAATAAAATCGTCCAAAGAAATTGTTATACTGGACAATCGTAGTTTGATATACATCAGTGCTTTTTTCGTTTTTTTCTACCATCACTGACGTTTTAAAATTAAGGTGCTTGTCATTCTCGGCCATTACAATTTCTTTTTCATTGCGGTCAATCACTGTGAAAAAGACGGCTTTACTGCCTATTGAATAGTGGGCTTCAACATCGGTCTTAAAGGCCTCTTTAAATTCATCACTGGTTTTAATTCCAAATGGTTTGACAATAAAATCTCTAATTTTTAGTAAGTATTTAAACAATGGAGTTAGTTTAAAAAAGTCTGAGGCTATTTTATCTACAGAATATTTATTTGTTGAAATTGTGATTTTGTAAGTATCATGATAGTCGACTTTTCCAAAACCATTTAATATGATGGAGCTATCAGGGATTTGGTCTAGTTCAGAGATTTTCTTTTTTTGATTTTTAAATGCCATACAAGATACCTGTTTAATGGTCACTTTTCAATTTATATAAAATAATTAATATCAAAAATATATTAAAAGAAAATACGCACAAAAAATGGACTTTTTGTAAGTAAGTTTAGCCCTATATATTCCTTATCACCTTAGTCAGAGCTTGATGCATTTTGTTTTCATGACCACTAAATCCATAAAAATTCTCCTCCAAATAAAATTAAAAAAAAGACAAAATAAGAATAATATGGGGGTTGAGGGCCGATTATTCTAAATAGATTTATGACGCTTTTACTTCATTAATAGTGAGAAAGAAAGTCATCACACATTTCTTGGAAGTCAAGGGCTTCATCTTCAATACTCATTTCATTAAAATCTTGGTAAGTAATGGTGTTTCCAGAACATACAACATTATCATACCAAGAATCATTTTGTAATCTATTACAATTTGAAATAGCGTCTTCGCTTTGAACGTAGGTTTCTTCGTAGTAATTGACTATACCATCATATTTGCTACTATATACCCCTTCTACTTCATAAGTGCCTTTACCTGAAAGACTTTGATATACGCTAAGAGATGTAGCATCGTAGGTAACAGTGCATGTAGTTTCATTACTTGCATTGTTGCTATCGCATGCCATAAAAGAAAGGGATGCTATGATGATTGCTGCAAATATTGTATAGGTTTTCATTTTTAATCCTTTTTTAGTCAAAAGGGAGGCCATATTGTTCCAACTCTTAAATATGCTCCACTTGTGATGTTTAATTGATGGGATAAATATAAGTTTTTTTTGAGGAGTAGAGTGTCAGCTACCCATTCTTAGGACTGATCTGAAGTTTACAAAATTATCCTGTTTTTGCCAAACGATATTGCATGGGAGCTTTATTATTTAGCGCATCATGTGGGCGTTCATTATTATAATACTCGATCCATTTTTCTGTTATTTCCCTTACCTCATCTAAAGTTCTAAAAATATATGCATCTAAAACGGCTCTTCGATAAGATCCATTAAATCGTTCTATATAACTATTCTGTGTTGGGCAACCTGGTTGCGTGTACATTATTTTGATATCATTGCCTTTACACCAATCTTGAAATTTATGTGAAATGAATTCAGGCCCATTGTCGCATCTAATATTATTGGGTTTACCCTTTTCCCAGATAATTTCCTCCAAAAATCGTATTACTCGTTCCGCTGGCATTGATGGAGCCACTTTTTGACCAACGATAACACGATCAAAATCGTCAATAATATTAAGCACACGAAATTTCCGATTGCATTGTAGCACATCTGTAACGAAGTCCATCGACCATGTTATATTCTCATGACTTGGAGTGATCAGCGGATTCTTTACGCGAGCTGGTAGGCGCTTGCGAAGTGGAACCCGCTTGTTTAACTTTAACTCCTTATACACTCGATAGACTCTTTTATGATTCCATACATGGCCGTCATTTCTTAAACGATGAAAGATTTTCCAAAA
>DATESJ010000140.1:0-16071 GCA_035270885.1 Sedimentibacter sp.
GAACATTTATATTTGCTGTCAATAGACTACGAAGACTTAGAAGGAGTGATTCACAACTGGGCAATTCCTGATACAAACAAGCATTAAGTTTATGAACATTAACTTTGGATATATTTCATATTATTTATAAAATGCTTATAATGTTAAGTTTTACTATTTAATTACACCATACAAGTAAAATATTGTGACATAACAGTCAATTATTAAGGATAATTGAGGATCAAATAAATAATTTAGTCAAGTAAATATATTGTTTAGTTAAAATTATAACTATTGGAGTTTATTATGTTAGTAGTGAAATTTTATGATAGCATTGAGGATGATTTGTTAAGATTTGCTGTGATTGTTTCTAAAAGTAAAGGTAAGTGGGTATTATGCAAACATAAGAAGAGAAACACTTATGAATGCCCTGGTGGTCATAAAGAGGATGGAGAAATCATTTTAACAACTGCTAAAAGAGAGCTTTATGAAGAAACTGGTGCAATTGATTACTTAATAAAGCAGATATGTGTATATTCAGTTTGTGGTAATGATGGTGTGATTGAAAATAAAGTTGAGACTTTCGGTATGCTATATTATGCTGATATTTTTAAGTTCGAAAAATTACCAGGTTTTGAAATGGAAAAGATTGAACTTTTTGATAGTCTTCCTGAAAACTGGACTTATCCAGAAATTCAGCCCAAATTAATAGAAAAAGTGAATAATTTTATTGGAGATGAAATGAAGTTTGATTAATTCAAAATTTTTTCATTTTGCGTAGCAACAATAAAATTATGTGAATCAGAGGGAACAATATGAGAGAAGGATTAAGATTAGTTAAACCTAATGTTAGTTTGAAAAATGGGTATTTAGAAATGGTATTAGAATGGGAAAAAACTGGAGAGGAACTTATTCCTTGGAGTTTAAACTTTGATACAACTGATTTTCATTTTATGATTGAAAGTCTAAATGGATATAGTAAAGGGATAGGATTGCCAGATGGGTTTGTAGAATGTTCAACTTATTGGCTGGTAAACAAAAATAATAAAATTTTAGGCGCTATAGACATAAGACACAGACTAAATGAATTTTTATTATTTAGAGGTGGGCATATAGGCTATGGAATACGGCCAAGTGAGAGAAAGAAAGGATATGCTTGCATAATGCTATCTTTAGCGTTAAAACAATGTGAAGTTATTGGAATATCCAAAGTCTTGATCACATGTTTGAAAAATAATATAGGTTCAGCTAAAACAATAATAAAAAATCGAGGAATTCTTGAATCTGAAGATATCGATAATGGGGAATTTTTTCAGAGGTATTGGATTGATCTATTATAAAATTTCTAATTTTAGATGCAATTTGGGTTTATATAAATGCAGGAAAATAATATATTCTGTTTAAATAACAGAATATATCTTGTTAATGTAGTAAAATTGAAATATAATAATTATGTTACATAGATGATGATTATTATTATTATTAATAATAGTATAGGAGCAGTATCTATGAATAGTCCAATTTAAAGAACTAATAATTTTTAGGCGATAAAAAGTTTTTTTGTCATACAAAAAATTATTGGGGGATTTTAAATTGGATAATAAAAAATTAAATATACGTTTGTTCTATGCTATTGCTTTATTGCAAGGCTTGGTATTCTATGGACCGATAGCAACCTTATATCGTCAGACACAGGGACTTTCGGTGTTTGATATCACATTAATAGAGAGCATTTCTCTAATTATTATGATTATGCTTGAAATACCATGGGGTTATGTTTCGGACAAAATAGGTTATAAAAAGACCATAATTATTTGTAATATTCTTTATTTTATATCAAAAATAGTATTTTGGAAAGCAGATGCCTTTTCCTGGTTCCTGGCGGAAAGACTTATTTTATCAATTGTTTTATCGGGGCTTTCTGGTTGTGATTCAGCATATTTGTATCTATCAGTAAATGAAAAGGACAGTAAGAAAGTATTTAGTATATACGAAGCCATGAGTACAACTGGATTGATTTGTGCTTCAATTATATTCTCTGTTATCATCAGAAATGACTACAGATTAGCTGCTTTTCTTACTATCATATCTTATGGTATATCTATGTTGCTTTCTCTTTTTCTCAATGAAGTTAAACCCATGGAAACACATGGTACTCAATTCAGCAAACAAATAAAAGATATTTCTCGTGCTATTAAACAAAATAAGCAATTTTTTATGTTTCTATTTGCAGCTGCTCTGCTTGCAGAAAGCAATCAAACTATTACAGTTTTTCTAAATCAGCTTCAATATCTGCGTTCAGGAATTGAGCCTCATTATATGGGGTATATATACATTTTAGTCACAATTTCAGGCTTGTTGGCAGCTTACTCTTATAGGCTTTCAGAATATTTAGGAGAAACTACTACTGTTAAACTTTTGTTTCTTGTAGCAGGTCTTTCTTGTACCATGTTAGCGTTATCTTCAATACCAATTATCTCAGTGCTGGGAATTTTAGTATTAAGAGTATCAGCATCGACTTTTGTACCTATAAGAAAGGACATAGAAAATCGTCAGGTAAATGTATCTTGTCGTGCTACGATTTTATCAGTTTATTCAAGTATCATGAATGCTATGGCTATTGGTACAAATTTGATATTTGGCAAAATGGCTGATATTAGTGTTAAGTATTCTATGGCATCAGGTGCATTATTTTGCTTCATCGGTTTAATAGTTTATTCTATCTGGAACCAAAAACTGAATTCAGGAAGATAATCTTTGTATGTCATTAGATGTAGCGAGAAAACTTTTATTATCAGGAACAAAAACCTTTTCATATCGTCTAATTTAGTAATAAATATAAAGCAATATGAAGTGGAATATGTTAAGAAAGGGTGGAATAATGAGAATAAAAATATTTTTGCTAACATCTATGTTAATATTTGTGGTTATTTTAGCTGGATGTTCTTTAAATTCAATGCAGGAGCCGCCGGAAATATCAATACATATTGGAGATAAAGAAATTGAATATGTTTCAGCAAAAAATAAATGGAACGGAAGTGTTTATGACAGGGAGGATACTTTTGTTACAATATTAAAGGAGCAAAACGAAATCCCTGTATTTGAAAATGGAAGCATTGCTGAAATTGTTTTTACTAACAATCCTCCAGATGGGTTTATGGTCATGGATATGTTAATTAATGAAGAAGGAAATCAAATTTACACAGACAAAGAAATAAAGAATATACCGGTAGAATCAAATGATGGCAAATATTCTTTCGACATAGAATATCATTTTGCATCATCATTAAGCTCTTTTTATGAGCCTGGAAAAACTGATATAAGAGGATTTAGAATGATTGCATCTTGGGGAGAGAATGAATGTGAGTATGCATTTATCGTGAGAACCTACACTAAAAGCTTAGAAGAACAAACTGAATCTGAATCATCAGAAAATGAAATTGACAGGTCTGAGTACTTAACAGGTGAGATAATAACAGATGGTGATTACAGTATTGTTGAAAAATGGGGTTTTGACGAAATTACATTTATACCGGATGAGGAAAGTCTAATAATTATAAAAGATAAATTTGGAGAAAAAATAAGATATAATTTGGCATATAACGATTTAGATAAGGTTTCAGAACTTCCAGATAGATTAGGAATTTATAAAGTAAAAGTTAAAGTTGATAAAATAGATAATAATGGATACTTAGTTATAGATGACATATTATGAGAAGGGTGTTTCAATTGGAAAGTCTGCTGAAACAGGGAATGACGGAGGCGAATAATTAATGAATATTAACTTGTTATCAAATCAATATGATGTCAGAAAGTTATTGGATAAAGATCTCTCTGATGTCGTAAACCTATGTGAGGGTAACCCTTTGTACTATAAACATTGTCCTCCAACGGTCACTATAGAACAAATTAAAACTGATTTGAAGGCTTTGCCACCTAATAAGACCTACAAAGATAAATACTATATTGGTTTCTATAACAACAACGTACTTGTTGCTGTTATGGATTTGATATGCAAGTATCCTAATGATGAAACAGCATTTATCGGCTTCTTTATGACGAACAACAAACTGCAAGGAACTGGGATTGGGACAAATATTATAACTGAATGCCTACAATACCTAAAATTCATCGGATACAAACAAATAAGGTTGGGATATGTGAAAGATAATCCTCAGCCAAAGGCATTTTGGAAAAAAAATCACTTTAAACCCACAGGTGTTGAGGATATACGAGAGCATTATACGGTTGTAGTTATGGAAAAGATGTTGTAACCATATGGGAGTGTGGGCAAAAAAATTTCAATTTATTTTGAATCACCTTCATCTATACTTTTTGGAGACTGGAGTATAGAGCTGGATTAATTTAAAACATTGTTTATTATATATTTTTTGGCAATACATACTAAATAAAGTTCGGACAAGTTGTGTCAAGGTATTAATTGAAAATTATTTATGTCTAAGACGGAGAGATTTAATGAAAGTAAACAAAAGGAAAACCGTTATTATTTTGACTGTAGTTTTAGTTCTATTACTATTTATAATTCCATTAGGTATTTCAGCATTTATTTATGAAGATAATTTCGGTAATCGCTATGAAAAATATGCGCCAATGGCTCGTAACATTGATGAATTTGAAGGATTGAATTCAAATAGATATACTTTTGCTTCAGATAAAGGTCAAAACCTTGTTGGTTATGGATATTACAGAGAACTTGAAAATATCAAGGGTGTTGTAATTATAGCTCATGGCCTTGGTGGTGGAGGGCATAACTCATATATGGATGTAGCGGATTTCTTAACTTTAAATGGATATGTTGTTTTTGCTTATGATGCAACAGGAAATGATGAGAGTGAAGGTAGTTCTGTTAAAGGAATTCCTCAAGGTTTAATAGATTTAGATTACGCAATTCAATTTGTAAAACAGACATCCGAATTTGAAGGTTTACCCATTATGCTATTTGGACATAGTTGGGGTGGTTACTCTGCTGGTAGTGTTTTAAATCTTCAACCTGATGTTAAAGCAGTTGTCATGGTTGCAGGTTTTAACAAGTCTATGGATATAATTGAGGAAGAAGGCAGAAAAATTGCCGGTGACGGAATTGATGCTCTTTTGCCGTACATTTCATTATATGAGAAAGTAAAGTTCGGAAAGTATTCATCATATAATTGTATAAGTGGTTTTGAAAACACCAATACAGGAGTTATGATTATTCATAGTGCAGATGATGAAATGATTTCACAAGAAAATAGTTTCGATGTATTTTATGACATTTACAAGGATGATCCCAGATTTAATTTTGTGAAATATGATGACAGGGGACATGATTATGTTTATTATTCAGAAAATTCACGTAAATATAAAGATGGGTTTAATAAAGGATTTGACGAATACTTAAATTCATTAGATGAAGAATTCACTGCAAAAATAAAAGAATCATATTTTAATGATAACCTTGACAAGAAATCATTGTATGATCTTGACTTAGAACTGATGAATAAGATTGTTGAATTTTATGATAGTTATGTTAAGTAGTTCATGAGTATTATGACAAAAAAAGTATTTAATTAAGTGGGAGGTATTAATGTATTCGGAATTAAATAAGAAGTTGGATGAAGCCCAACAAAAAATATACCGATTAAATAAAATTGATTCAATTCTTAAAGAACTAAGGAATGATGAAACGGAGTTAAATCATAAAGTTTATGAACTGAAAAAAGTATTGGATAAGGAAAACTTAGATGTAGAAAAATTAAATAAGAAAAATATTGTTTCTATTTTTTATTCAGTTACAGGTAAATTAGAAGAAAAAAAGTATGAAGAACAAAGAGAAGCTCTTTCAGCAAAACTTAAATATGATCAAGCAAATTATGATTTAGAATATATTAAAACAGAAATTTCTAAATTAATTGAGGAAAAAGAAGGATATAAAGATTCTATTAATGAATATAACTGTCTCTATTTACAGAAAAAGGAGTTATTAATTAATTCAGATGAAGGTTCTGCAAATAAGATATTAGAGATAACTCATAAAACAGATGATTCTAAGAGAAATTTGAAGGAGCTAAAGGAAGCTATATCAGCTGGTATAGCTGCTGTAAATAGTCTTGATGCTGCTCTAAATAGTTTAAGTTCAGCTAAGGGTTGGGGGACATGGGACTTATTAGGTGGAGGTCTGATTTCTGATTTAGCAAAACATTCACACCTTGATAATGCTATGAATGAAGTTGACCTTGCACATAGCAAGTTAAGAGAATTCAAGTCTGAACTTGCTGATGTGAAAATTAACTATGACATAAAATTTGAAACAGATGGTTTTGGCAAATTTGCGGATTTCTTCTTTGATGGGTTAATTGCAGATTGGTATATGCAATCTAAAATTAATAATTCATATGAAAGTGTATCAAATGTTAAAAACCATGTTAATAGTGTTTTATATAAATTACAGCAGCTAAAAGAACAAGAAACATTAAATGTAGAAAGATTAGAAAATGAACTGAAAAGTATTATTGTTAAATCATAAGTAAATGTTTTTGGGGTTGAAAGGAGATGAAACATGAGAGAATTAATAATTTCAGTTGCAATAATAGGAGCGGTTTTTTACGTTATTTCAATGATAATGGAATATAAAGCTAAAAATTTTACATACGAAAAACATACGTAATAATAATTGCGATTATTTATTTGTTATATAAGTTTACATTAACTATCTGATATTATAAAGATTTTCAGTGAGGACGTTCTTATTCTTTGGATTAAATGAAAGGGAGAAAATAAATGAGTAAATCAGCTATTATAAGAGAAGTAAAATTAAATAACGGCTATAAGTTGATTTTGAAAAAAGCTGAAGTTGAAGATGCACCAAAAATGGTTGAATATTTGAATATTATAGGTGGGCAAAGCGATAATCTTTTGTTTGGAAAAAATGAATTTCATTTAAATATTGAGCAGGAAAAGGAATATCTTAAGAATTTAGACAATACTCCTAACACTTTGATGCTTTTGGGATTAGTTGATGGCAAATTAGTTAGCACAGCTCAAATCAGTGCTTCAGGAAGAAAAAGAATAGCTCACAACAGTGAAATAGCTATTTCAGTAATAAAGGACTATTGGCATATGGGAATAGGAACTGCTGTTATGGAAGAGCTGATAAACTACGCTCAAAATACCAAAACTATAAAAAACGTCACATTGGGTGTTAGAAAAGGCAACGATAATGCTATAAAGTTGTATGAAAAATTAGGATTCATTAAAGTGGGAGAACACAAAGATTTCTTTAATATTGATGGGAAATTTTACGATGAAATACTAATGGAGATGTATATATAACAACAATAAATTATTAGTTGTGATGGGGGACAGGTGACAGTAACCCCGTCCCCTTGTCATACCCATGTCAACTGTATTTAGACAGCAAATATTTACTGTTGAATTTATTAATAGCAAGTGATATAGTAATTGAGTATTATGCAGGAATTTGGAGGATAAGATCGAAATATGGTATTTTCAAGTTTAGTTTTCCTATATTTATTTTTTCCCATTAACTTAATTTTTTATTTTATAAGCAAAAACAACACTTACAGAAACGTGGTTCTACTGAGTTTTTCTTTGTTCTTTTATGCTTGGGGTGAACCCTTTTTTATTTTTGCATTACTATTAAGCGGAATTATTAATTATTCTTTTGCATTATTAATTGAAAAATACAAAGGAACATATAAGAGCAAAATTGCTTTGTATTCAGCAATAATAATTGATTTATCAATGATTGGTATATTTAAATATTATAACTTTTTTGTTAATAATGTAAACTTTGTTTTTAGTACTAATATAGGATTAAGCTCAATCGGGTTGCCCATTGGGATATCATTTTATACATTTCAAATAATTTCATATGTAATCGATGTATACAGGCAAGACGTTCCCGCACAAAAGAAATTTTATAAACTACTTTTATACATGTCACTTTATCATCAATTAATTGCGGGCCCAATAGTAAGATATATTGATGTAGCAAATGAAATAGATAATAGAGTTATAACACCAAGCAATTTCAGTTATGGAATAAATAGATTTATAATAGGTTTATTAAAGAAGGTAATAATTGCAAATACAGCCGGTCAGGTTGCCACAATGTTTTTGGATAGCAATTTTAATGAATTGTCAATTTTAGGGGCTTGGCTTGGAATTATAATGTATACAATTCAAATTTATTTTGACTTCTCCGGCTATTCAGATATGGCTATTGGATTAGGAAGAATGTTTGGATTTACTTATAAAGAAAACTTTAACTATCCTTATATTGCAAAAAGTGTACAAGACTTCTGGAGAAGATGGCATATTTCTTTAAGCTCATTTTTTAAAGATTATGTATATGTTCCACTTGGGGGCAACAGAAAGAATTTTGTTCGCAATGTAATTATAGTATGGATGTTAACAGGTTTTTGGCATGGGGCTAGCTGGAATTTTATCATATGGGGTTTATATTACGGTGTTTTCTTATTATTGGAAAGAAAATTGCTATATAGAGTATTAGATAAAATTCCGACTGTATTATCACATGCTTATTTGATGCTTATAGTTATTATTGGATGGGTATTTTTCTATTATATTGATATTAGAGAGGGATTAAAGTTTATGGGCATATTGTTTGGTTATGGCAATAATCCTTTATATGATATCAAATTTGAAGTGGAATTTTTTAATAATGTAATATTTTTAATTTTTGCAATATTATGCAGTACGCCTGTATTTGGCAGTATATACAAGAAATTAAATAACCTTATAGTTATAAACCATTATCAACCATCTAAATTGACGGTTGTAGCATTTAATGCGGTAATTTTAATAGTCAGCACCATATTGCTAATTGGACAAACTTACAATCCGTTTTTATACTTTAGGTTTTAGGAGGCAGCTATGGATAAGAAAAATCATATATCATTTTTAAACATATTTATATTTATGTCTTTAATTTATTTAATAACAATTTTAAATATGTTAGCTCCTAAGGATAAGACAATTTCAGAGGTTGAAAACAGGACATTAGCACAAAAACCGATCTTTAGCATGGATAATCTTTTGTCCGGGAAGTACTTTAGAGATTTTGAAAGTTTCTTTGCTGACCACTTCTTTGACAGAGAAAAATTAGTAAAAATAAGCAAAGATATTACTTCTTTAAAAGGAATTAAAAGGGAAGAGGAAGTATTTTTGGTTGATTTTCATGGCCAGAACGTAGGTGGCAACCAGGGATCAGAAGATGATGTAAGTGAGAAACCTGACGACACAAATAACGAGGGAAGCACAAAGGGTAATTTATTAATTTTAAATGATACTGTCATGGAATTGTATAAATTTAACCAAGAAAAAGCAAAACTATATGCAGATATGATTAATACTGTTGAAAGTAATTTTGGTGAAGATGTGAAGGTTTATTCATTATTGGCACCAATTCAAATAGAGTTTTTAGACAATGATAAATACAAAAATTTATCTGATTCACAAATTGATGCAATTAAATTTGTAAATGATAATTTTTCAGATAATATAATTCCCGTAGATGCGTATACACCTATTAAGGAACATATTGATGAATATGTTTATTACAGAACAGACCATCATTGGACAGCTTTAGGAGCTTATTATGCATATACAGGATTTGCTAAGCAGGCAGAACTTGAAATTGTTCCTTTAGAAAACTATAAAGCAGGGGAAGCCCCAGGATTTCTTGGTCATATTTCAACAGTAAATCCAGCTGAAAAAGTAAACAATAACCCGGATAATGTAATTTATTATAATCCGCCAGTTAAAACTGATATGAAAGTATTTTACTATGATAAAGAGACAGGTGAAAAGAAATCTTATAATGGAAAAGTAATAACTAAATCATACGCTGATTTAGATCAAAAATACGGTATCTTTTTAGGCGGCGATTTTGCACTTGGTGTTATTAAAACTAATGCTAAAACAGACAAAAAAATCATGGTTATAAAAGACTCCTATGGCAATGCTTTTATACCATTTTTAACACCCCACTACAGTGAAATATATGTAGTTGATCCAAGACATTATAAAGAAAGTATAGTGGATTTAGTTAATGAAAATGAAATTGGTGAAGTAATGTTTTTAAATTATATATTAACTACAAACTTTGACAGCTTCATGAATAGCGTTTTAAATTTGTTAAAATAAAAAGTGGACGAGTTGTGTATTGAATTTAAGTAGAAAGGTATTATTAATTGTTTTATTTTTAGTTTCATAGTAAACTATAATCAAACATAATTGGAGGCGATATAATGGAATTTAAGATAGGTACAGGTGGAGAAGTAAAAGTCGTTCTTGTATATAAAGATGACGAGTTTGTTGAAGTTGCTAATGATGCTTACTTATATGCGAAAGATAAAGGGCTGTTTAAAGGTAATGTTGCAGAAACATATTCAAATATTACATACAATAATGATAATGTGATCTTCTTAGGTATGGGAGAAAGAAATAAGTTATCGTTGGAAGTTCTAAGGAAGTCCTTTTGCGCTCTTGGAAAAGAAGCAATAAAATATAAAGTTAAGAGTATTGATGTAGAATTACCTAAATTTGATGACTTGTGTTATAGAAAAACTGTAATGTCAGTAGTTGAAGGATTGCTTCAATCTGAATACAGCTTTGAAAAGTTTTTGACAGAAAAGAAATTGAAGCCTACATTGGAAGAAGTTTTCTTAACAGTTGTTAAAGGCAAGGAAGATGCTGTAAGAGAAAGTATAATCGAAGCCGAAAATATTGTAGAAGGAATATTTGTAGCAAGAAATTTAGTAAATGAACCTGCAATAAATATGTATCCTGAAGTATTGGCTGATAGTGCTATAAAAGAGCTAAAAGGCTTAGAAGTTAAGGTTGATGTTTTTGGAAAGCAGAAAATTGAAGAATTAGGAATGCATGCTTTTCTTTCAGTTGCAAGAGGTTCAGCAAAGGAACCAAAATTTATAGTAATGTCATATGAAGGAAATCCTCAGTCAAAAGAAAAAATTGCATTAGTGGGAAAAGGCCTCACTTACGATTCTGGTGGGTATTGTTTGAAGACTGATAGTGGTATGAAAACTATGCATTCAGACATGGCTGGTTCAGCATCTGTAATAGGTGCATTGAAAGCTATAGCTAAATCAAAAATAAAGAAAAATGTTGTTGCAATAGTAGCTGCATGTGAAAATATGATTTCCGGTGATGCATACAAAACAGGAGATATAATAGGATCTATGTCAGGAAAAACTATTGAAGTAGGTAATACTGACGCAGAGGGAAGATTAACATTAGCAGATGCTTTGTGGTATGCATCAACAGTTGAAAAAGCAGATAAGATTGTTGACGTAGCAACTTTGACCGGAGCTTGTGTTGTAGCTCTTGGACATATAACAACAGGAGCTATAACTAATAATGAATCTTTCATGAAGGATTTAAAAGAAGCTTCTTATATATCTGGAGAAAATGTGTGGGAATTGCCAAACTTTGAAGAATACAAAGAATCTTACAAGGCTGATTTCGCTGATTTGAGCAACATGGGAAAAGATGGAGCAGGAACTATAACAGCAGGACTTTTCTTATCTGAATTTGTTAATGACACTCCTTGGATTCATTTAGATATTGCAGGAACAAGTTACTCTTCATCAGAACGAGGCTACCTTCCAAAAGGAGCAACAGGAGTGCCAGTAAAAACATTATATTATTTAGTAAAAGAATTTTAATAAATTTTATATACCCAAAAAAGCAAGGAAGACTCAAAAGGTCCTTCCTTGCTTTTTATTTTATCTGTAGATGCAGGGTATTGCAGCAAACTTCAAAGAACGACAATTTTTTCCAAAATCAATCATTGCACAGGATTAAATTTTAAGGTACAATATGAATGAAAAGGATTTCATGTGTATGAGTTCTGAAGACAGGTGATATTATGAATGAAACAGTTTATATAATCGGTGAATCCAGAACCAATATGGATAATGCCATTACAGTTATCTACAATTCATTTTATATAGCGTTTGAAATAGACGCCAAAACAGATATTATAATTGATATGGGGTGTACACATACAATTGATATAACTGAATCTTTTTTTAAGAAAATATTTATTAATAGAAATATTTTAGACTGCGACAAATTGGAACAAGAAATTAAAAGAAGATATCACGGAACATCTCAAAAAGCCATGATAGTATCATATAAGGATGCTATCAAGAAATATCAGGAAATAAAGAGCAAATATTATATATAGCTGCTTTGTTTATGTGATGTAGCAAAACTATGTCGGAGTAAATAAAACCCAGCAAGAACAAGTTATTGTTTGTTTTTGTTGGGTTTTTTGTTTTCAGCAACTGACAGTCAATGTATCAAGGATGCCTGAAAATAAAAGGAGGTGAAATTTGAGGAAATACTTTATGGCATTTCAAAAAGACATTATTGCTGCATTTACAGTATAAAAGAATAGGAGGGTTATTATGCTATTTAATTTATCACCAATTTTCGCTTTGTTACCATTAATTATTTACATTATTTTATCATTCAAAGAAGTAAATCCTGTATTAAGTGTTATTATTTGTGTTATTTTAAGTGGAATACTCACTAAGCAGAAATTTTCAGCTTTTGGAGGTGTTATTGCTGATTCTTTAGGTTCTTTTTTAGGAATGATTGGTCTTATTATTATGTTAGGTTCAGGTTTGGGTGCAATATTGAAGAAAACCGGAGTTGCTGAATACTTTGTTATGAGTCTTGTTAAAAAGATTGGTGTTGATACTGAAAAAAAGGCTATTATTGCTACTATGCTTAGTTCCTTAGTTCTTGTTGGCCTTCTTGGAACATTGGCAGGTGCAAATGCTATTTTAGCTCCAATTATAATACCTCTTGTTGCTACAATTGGCATCACTCCTTCAACAGTTGCAGTAGTATTCATGGGGGCCGGATTAACAGGCATGTTTGTAGGACCTTATACTCCCCAGGTTGTTACAATAATGGGTCTTACAGAATTAAGCTATGGCAGTTATATGATAGCGGCTGGAATCCCATTAGGTATTCTTGTATCCTTAATAACATTTATTATGGCGAACAGAATCCAAAAGAAAACCATGGGTGTTTATGCATATGAAAATATAGAAAAATATGAAGATAATTATGCACCTAACGATGATGTAAAAAGGGCTGCTTTAGCATTTGGATTAATAATGGCTGCAATGATAGTATATGGAATATATCTGAAGAGTGGTTCATCTTATGCTATATTGGTTATTTCATTAACTGCTGCTGTAACGGGATTTGCAGGGAAGCTAAAGCCAGATGATTTGATTAATACTTTTATCAGTGGCGCTTCTCGTATGATGTGGTTATTTATAATGTTTATACTATTTAACCCCTTTATTAATTTTATTGCTGAAGCAGGGGCCTTTGAAAAATTAGTTTCAATGCTAAATCCACTTTTAGAGTCTCAAAGTAAAGTAGTATTTTCATTTGTAGCTTCAATTACAGGAATATTTGGAGTAGGTGGTGCAGCTACAGCTGACAATATTGTAATGGATAACATGTTTAAACCATTACTTGCTCAGTTGAACATTACTCCTTCTTTTTGGGCATTAATACTTCTTGTATCAGGACAAATAACTTCTTTTGCATATCCAGAAGCTGATATGATTGGTCAGATGGGACTTGCAAGGTCTAAAGACATGAAAAACTTAGTAAAATTTGGCGTTACTGTAACTGTATGCTCTATAATCCTTGTAGTCGCAATATCATTCGTTGTATAGAGGTATCTTATGTTGGAAGAAAAGTTAAAAGAATATATTGATACACAAAAAGGTAATGTTGCAGTAATTATAAAAAATCTAAAAAACAACAGTGAAATTAAAATAAATTCAGATATGGAATTTCCATCAGCAAGTATAATTAAAATTGCTATAATGTCTGAACTTTTTAATAAAATTAACCAAGGTATCTATGAAATAGATGACATAATTGAGATTAAAGAAGAGATGAAAACTGGCGGAGACGGAATACTCAAGGAATTATACAGCGGTCATAAATTTACACTTAAGGAAATGTGTACCTTGATGATTATTGTAAGTGATAATACGGCTACAAACATATTGATAGACTTGTTGGGTCTGGATAACATCAACATTGCAGCAAATAAATTAGGTCTAAAAAAAACGAAGTTACAACGTAAAATGATGGATTCATTAGCAGTGAAAGAAGGAAGAAATAATTTCACATCGGCAGATGATTTTGCCCTAATTTTGGAGCTTATTTATAAATGTGAAAATGTAAATGAAATTTACAGCAATATGATGCTAAATATACTTAAAAAGCAGCAGGTAAGGGGAAGACTTGATTTATATTTGCCTGAAGAAGTTGTAATAGCACATAAAACAGGAGATTTGGATAACTTAGAGCATGACGGAGGAATAGTATTTCTGCCTGATAGAGAGTATATAATTTGTGTTCTGACTAATGAAGTTGTGTCAAATAAAGACGGACGGGAAATTATAGGAACAATCTCCAAAATGGTATATGATAAAATGACAGAAGGTAAAGAGTTAATATTTTAAACTCTTAATTTTGAAATTGTCAATTAGCTAATTAATTGCGGAGGGTATTAATGAAAATTACTGATATAAGAATAGGGGAAATTTCGGTTCCGTTGAAAACACCATTCAAGACTGCGCTACGAACTGTATACAGTGTTGAAGATATAATTGTGGAAATTCATACGGATACGGGGAATGTGGGATACGGAGAAGCCCCGCCAACCGGAGCAATAACTGGAGATACTAAAGGAGCCATAATAGGTGCATTGAATGAGCATATAATAAAAAGTATCAAAGGAATGGACATAGAAAACTTTGAAGATATTATGCTTAAATTAAATAACTGTATTCTAAAAAACACCAGTGCCAAAGCAGCAGTTGATATAGCCTTGTATGATTTATACGGTAAGTTCTACAATGCCCCTGTGTATAAGTTATTAGGTGGACACAGGAAAGAAATTATTACGGACATAACTATAAGTGTAAATGAACCAGAAATAATGGCAATTGATAGTATTGATGCTATAAAAAGAGGATTTGAAACATTAAAAGTAAAAGTAGGCAAGGACAAATCAAAAGATATTGAAAGAATTAAGGCTATAAGAAAGGCTGTTGGCTATGATGTAAAGCTTCGAATTGACGCGAATCAAGGATGGAAGCCCAAAGAGGCAGTAAAAATATTGCGGGATATGGAAGATGAAAATTTGGACATTGAACTTGTGGAACAGCCTGTTATAGCTCGCGATATTAAGGGACTTAAGTTTGTTACTGATAATATTTCCATACCTGTAATAGCGGATGAAAGTGTATTTTCTCCTGAAGAAGCATTAAAAATTTTACAGGTAAGAGCCGCAGACCTCATCAATATTAAATTAATGAAGACAGGAGGACTGTTCAATGCTTTGAAGATTTGTTCAATTGCTGAAATATATGGTGTAGAATGCATGTTAGGCTGCATGTTGGAGGCGAAAATATCCGTAAATGCTGCCGTTCACTTAGCTGCAGCCAAAAGTATCATAACAAAAATAGATTTAGACGGGCCAATCCTATGCAGTGAAGATCCTATAGAGGGAGGAGCCGTGTTTGAAGAATACAAAATTTCGTTAAATGATGTTCCAGGCCTGGGAATAAAAAAAGTAAATGGAATCAGGTATTTTAATTAAAAGTATTGTGGGAAGGAAAGACTTTTTAGTTGCAAGTCTAAATTTTGATCATAAAAACTGTTCTTATTTGAACAGTTTTTATGATCAATTTGGATAATCATTCCAAGATTCATCCTTAAGCAGTTTGAGTGTTATAATAATTTTGAAATATAAATAGGTAATTCTGAAATTTCATTAATAAAATTGGTTTCTTCATTTATTTTTCCAAAGCCGTATTTAGCATGGATAAATGGGATGCCTGCGATTTTAGTTGCATCATAATCTCCTTGAGTGTCACCAATATATACTGCCTTGTCTAAATTGTTTCTGTCTATTATTGATTTTATGTTTTCGCCTTTAGGTCTTTTTGTTCTACCAGCATTTTCGAAATCTAAAAA
>DATESJ010000141.1:0-3204 GCA_035270885.1 Sedimentibacter sp.
AAAGCAAACAAAATAACAGCACAGGCAATCCACGGCGATAAATCACAAAATGCAAGACAAACGGCTTTAAATAATTTTAAATCCGGTAAAATCAAGGTTCTTGTAGCAACAGATATAGCAGCAAGAGGAATAGATATAGATGAGTTGTCTCATGTAATAAACTATAATCTGCCCAACATTTCGGAAACTTACGTCCACAGAATAGGCCGTACAGGAAGAGCTGGTCTGGGAGGAACATCAATTTCATTCTGTGAATATGAAGAAAAAGATTACCTTAAGAATATCCAAAAGTTAATCAAGAAAACTATTCCAATAGCAGAAGAAAACCCATATCCTATGCTAATAACGACAGTTGCTCCTAAGGCTGAAAAACCTCAAAGAGGTAAGAGAACTAAAAGTTCAGAAGCTGAAAAAGCATGGATGAATAAAGACTCGTCAAAGAATGCTTCATTTAATAGATATAAGAAAAAAGAATCTTCTAAAAAGCAATATTCAAAATATTCAAGTGATAGATATCAATAATATATAAAGCAAAACCCAGTACCCACGATAAGGGAACTGGGTTTTATTGTTATCTTCTTTCAATATTAAAGCCAATTGCGTCTTCTATTTCATTTAACATTTTCATATCTTTAGGAGCAACAAACAAACAAGTGTAACCTCTTTCTCCTGCTCTTCCTGTCCTACCTATGCGGTGAATATATGATTCAGCATTTTCAGGAATATCATAATTATAAATATGGCTCACACCACTTATATCAAGTCCCCTTGCTGCAACGTCTGTAGCAATTAAATATTGAATATCTCCATTTCTAAACGACTTCATTATTCTTTCACGCTTTGACTGAAGTATGTCACTATGTAATTTTTTACAGTTATAGCCCTTATGGTACATTGCTTCTTCTAAAACATCGACCCTGACTTTTGTTCTACAAAATATTATGGCCATAAAAGGTCTATCTTCATTTAATACACTAAACAATGCTTCCTGTTTATTTCTATCTGTTGTTTCTACCACATGTTGCTTTATGTTATCTAAAGTAACACTTTCTTTTTGTACAGATATGGATATTGGGTTTTTCATATATTTGTATGCCAGTTTTTTAACAGCTGAATCTAAAGTCGCTGAAAAGCATAGTGTCTGACGTGTTTTTGGAGTTTCTTTTATTATATCTTCTACTTCGTTTTTAAAACCCATCAAGAGCATTTGATCAGCTTCATCTATTACTAATGTTCTTAACTTACTAAGGTCTACTGTATCTCTGGAAATGTGATCCAATAGCCTACCAGGCGTTGCAATTATCATGTGTATATTATTCTTTAATTTTTTAATTTGAGATCCTATATCCTTGCCTCCATATGCCGCAAGAATATTAATATTCTTTGTCTTTGTAAGCTTATTAGCCTCGTCGGTTATTTGTATTGCCAGCTCACGAGTTGGTGTAATTATTAAACATTGCACACTTTCCATTTCAGGATCAATGTTTTCAAAAATAGGAAGCATAAATGCCAATGTCTTTCCTGTTCCCGTCTGAGCCTCCGCAATAACATCCTTCCCCTCTTTAATAGGTGGAATACTTTCTATCTGAACCGGTGTGGGTTCACTTATACCTGTGTTTCTTAAAACATCCACAATATCTTTACTAATTCCAAGTTCTATAAAATCCATATGTTTTTCCTTCTGTTATACTATTTTTTTATTATGTATTATCAAGTCTGACACTTTTTGCTTAGTTTAGTCTAAAGTTATCCAATATCTTTCGGAAATCTTGTTTTTTTCTTGAACTTCGTTTTCTAATTTTCCGCCATTACTTATTATAACCTTTTTAGATGCAACATTATCCTTGTGGCAAGTAATTAAAACCTTTTTAATATTTAATTTCGCACATTCCTTTAATGCTAATCCTAACATTTCTCTAGCATAGCCTTTTTGTCTTTCTGATTTTCTGACACTATAATCTATATGTCCACCAAATTTTAATAAGTAATCACTTAAACGATGTCTAATACTTATTATACCTACTAAATGCCCGTCATCAACAGGAATTGCCAAATATATAGTTTCAGGAGATAGCCCTTTTCTTACGGTTTCCTCTTTTGAATTATTACATAATGCAATATACCATATATCGAAAGTTTCCGCATTTTTCAATCTTCCGGAACCATACATGCGATCTCCATTTTCAATAAATTCTCTTTTATAGTTCATTATTTCATTTTTATAGTCTAATGTTGGTAAAATTAGCTTTAATCGATTCAAAAGCTCTTCCTCCGGGAGTTCTACAATATTATAGAGCTTAATGTTTTTCTATTCCATCCATAAGTTTTATATACCCATAGCCCGTAAAGACACACTATCAAATTACTAACACTCATTGAAAACCAAATGCCGGTTGGTCCAAAACTAGAAAAGTTTTTAAATATTAATATCATTGGCAACCTTATTGCCCACAACCTGCCTACCTCCATAGCCATGGAATATTTGGTATTACCTGAGCCTTGAAATATGCCCTGAAAGACGCTGAACATTCCCATCAAGGGCATTGAAAATGCAACATATTTCATATAGGTCATACTTTGAATAATTACTTCAGGTTCATCTTTAGATTGAATGAAAAAGTTAACCATTTGTTTGTTAAAAATAAATATTAATGCTCCTCCAATAATTCCAATAGCCAAAGCAATTCTTGAGGCTTTTATAAAGCTTTCAGTTGCTCTATCAAGTTGGTTGGAGCCTAGGTTTTGCCCTACAACTGCTGTTAAAGCCGCTCCAACTCCCATAGCAGGTTGCATCACCAGATTAGTAACTCTATTTACCATACCGAAAGCGGCCAATGTAGCTGTCCCATAGGATACGATAAATCCATTTAGAAACATAAATCCAATAGAGGCACCTGTTTGCCCTATAGATGCTGGAAGTCCAACTCTTATAATTTCCTTAAGTATATTTTTATTAAATTTAAATTTTCTGAAATTAGGTTTTAAATTATTACCTTCATTAAAAATAATTTTAATTCCCCATAACGCTAATACAACCCTTGATAATACTGTAGCCCATGCCGCACCTGAAATTCCCATATTTAATGTAAATATAAAAATTGGATCTAATACAACATTTATTAATGCAGATACAGCACTTAATATTGTCGGTGTTACAGTATTGCCCTGTGCATTCATTATGGAATTTATATTAAAATATAAAAA
>DATESJ010000142.1:0-4978 GCA_035270885.1 Sedimentibacter sp.
CGGAACAGAAATCATTAAGCCAGGAATATCTATTAAGAAAAAAATCTTGAAAAGGAAGCAATCTTTAAATTGGTTAAGAAAACAAATGAAAGACAAAGAGCTCTTAATATAATATGGAACGCATCAAATAATTATTCCCTAACCCCTGAATTAACTGCATATGATGAATGGGGTAGAGCAGATTTGTATTGGAATTATATAATTGGTGCAGTTTATAAATATTTTGATTACAAACTTTTAAGTAATTTCTTCAATACACTAAAAAATGACAATGATAATATTTTTTATCAGAAAGTAATGATACTTGGTTTGGAAGGATGTATTTTTGATAAGGATAGTAAAGACAGATCGGTATTAACCGGTCTTCGTTATAGTTATGCCAAAAAAGCTGCTGATAATAAGGATTATACAGAAGTTTTCGATGAAATTTTACTTGCTTATTTCTCTAGGATAGTAGGACATAACATTAAAGTAAGAGATAGTATAAACAGCTTGTTAGATGATTTAAATTTCAATATTAATTTAAACACGGAACAGGTAATTAGTAAAATGAACTATATTATTAAAAAATACTTTGAGCCGGAATATAATGATGAGTTCTATATAAAAGATATTAAAAGAAGAAAGTTCTTAAATTTCATTGGTAGAAAACAACCTTCAATTAAAGAGAATCTTAACAAAGGAAGCTCATTGACTATTACAGGCACTGATGAAGGAGGAGCTTACCAAAGAAATGGAGTAATTTCAAGGTGGCTTAAATATAAGGAAAAATCGGACTTCAGAGAGAGAGAATTCATTAAGAATTATTTTGGGAATTCAATTTTAGGAGAATCAAATACTAAATCATTAGAAAAGATACTGTGTGATGAAAATCATAAAAATTGTCACCTACACTTTACAAGGGGGCAATTTGAAAATAATGACATTTCAATGATTCAGCAGAAATCAACTTCTGAACAAAGAGATAAAAACAAAAATCATTACACTGAAAATTATATTAGGAATACAAACAATATTATTAAATTAACAAATAGGATTAAAAATGCTATAATTACAAATCTATCATATTCTTTGAAGTCTAAGTCAGGGAGGTTAATGTCTGAAAAAACCTGGAGGACTGTTCTTGATGACAATAGAATTTTTATCAAAAATATTAAGGACGATATTCCAGATATGTCTGTTGATATTATGCTTGATGCTTCAGCTTCCCAGCTATATCGTCAGGAAACTATAGCGGAAGAGGGCTACATAATTGCAGAAAGCTTGACACGATGCCATATCCCTGTACGAATTTACTCTTTCTGTAACATGAGAGATTACACTGTTATAAATCTTTTCCGTGATTACAATGAAATAAACAGCAATGATAAAATTTTTAACTATTATGCTGCAGGTTTCAATCGTGATGGAATGGCCCTTCGTACAGCACTTCATTTGATAGAAAATACAAAATATAGTCACAAAATTTTAATTGTTTTGTCAGATGGTAAACCTAATGATATGTTAGGTGTTTCGTCAGAAGGATTTATTCCTTTGCAAAGGGAGTATTCGGATGAAACAGGCGTAAGCGATACTGCTAATGAGGTTAGAAAAGGTTGGAAGAAAGGGGTTTCAATTCTCTGTGTTTTCACAGGAAGTGATGAAGAGGTTCCTTCAGTGAAAAAAATATATGGACAAAAATTTGCTCGAATAAAGTCTTTAGATAAGTTTGCTGAAATGGTGGGAGTTCTTATAGTAAAAGAATTAGTTTTAGACAATTGATAGATTAAGATTATCTTAAGGTTTTATAGAGATAATAAAATATTATTGAAAAATGGGAGTGATAGATTGAAAAAGTTATTACCTTTAATGAAGAAATATGTAAAATTTGCAGCCTTAAGTCCAATGCTTATGGTACTGGAAGTTGTGGCTGATATTATAATACCATATTTAATGTCAAAAATAGTTGATATAGGTATTGGAAATCAAGATATTCAATATGTTTTAAAAATTGGAAGCATAATGATATTAGCAGCCCTGTTAGCCATGTTCTTTGGAATACTAAGTGCAAATTTTGGTGCAAGAGCAGGATTTGGCTTTGCATCAGAAGTTAGATTAAAGGCCTATAATAAAATACAGGGCTTTTCATTTGCAAATTTAGATAAATTTACGGTAGCCTCACTAATTACAAGGCTTACAAATGATTGTAACACAATAGGGCAGGTTACCATGATGAGTTTGAGAATGGCTGTAAGAGCGCCATTTATGATGTTGTTTGCACTTATAATGGCACTGAATATTAACGCCTCACTGGCAAAAGTGTTTATGGTTGCAATACCTTTTTTGGTAATTGTTTTAATTATTATATTATCAAAAGCAAGACCACTCTTTTTAAAGATGCAGACACGTGTTGACGGTGTAAATTCAATTATACAGGAAAATTTAACTGCTATAAGAGTTGTAAAATCATTTAACAGACAAACACATGAAGAGAAAAGATTCAAAGAAAGAAACGACTCTTTGATGGATACCGCCTTAAAGGCAATATCTCTTGTTGTATTTTTAATGCCTGTATTAAATATAGTTGTTTATTCTACCATAATAGCTGTGCTATGGTTTGGGGGAAAACAGGTGGTTGCAGGCTCAATGTCAGCCGGAGAATTAATATCTTTCATAACATATATAACACAAATTTTAATGGCTTTGATTATGATTTCATTTTTCTTCATGCAACTTCTTAGGGGTTCTGCTTCTGTAAGCAGAATTGTGGAAATATTGAATACAGACTCTGAAATTAAAGAAGACCCAAATCCTTTAAATGAGTTAAAAGATGGCTCAATAAGTTTTAATAATGTATGCTTTTGTTATCCGGGAAGCGTAGAGAAAACTCTGAAAAACATTAATTTTCATATAAATTCAGGTGAGATTCTTGGAATTATTGGTTCCACAGGCTCATCAAAATCAACATTGGTTCAGCTTATACCAAGACTTTATGATGCAACTCAAGGAAGTATTATGGTAGGAAATGAAGATGTTAAAAACTATGATATAAAGACCTTGCGAGACAATGTAGCTTTTGTCTTGCAAAATAACACTTTATTTTCAGGTACTCTTCGTGAGAATATGAAATGGGGTAATGAAAATGCAAGTGACGATCAGATAGTCAATGCATTAAAGCAAGCACAAGCTTGGGAATTTGTTTCTAAATATAAAGATGGGCTAGATTACATGGTTGATCAAGGTGGAGATAATTTCTCCGGAGGTCAGAAACAAAGGCTGACAATAGCCAGGGCCCTTCTTAAATCTCCTAAAATAATAATTTTAGATGATTCTACCAGTGCTGTAGATATGACCACCGATGCCAAAATTCAACGTGCTTTTAAGGAAGAATTAAGTGATGTAACAACAATAATAATAGCACAAAGAATTTCATCAATTCAGCATGCAGACAGAGTACTAGTAATGAATGAGGGAGAAATAGAATCAATAGGTAAGCACAATGAGTTATTAATAAACTCACCTATATACAAAGAAATATACGAATCACAGCAAAAAGGGGTGATAGCAGAATGAAGCAACCAAAAAGTCAACCACATAATCAAAAACACAAACAACTAAAACCCAAAGATGCTAAAAAAACATTGTTAAGACTATTCTCTTATTTTAAATTTAATATAGCCTTGTTTTTTGGAGGTATTTTCTTTATAGTATTCGGTTCATTGGCTGAAGTAGGAATAAATGGAATGTTAAGCCCTGTTATTGACACATTGATAGGAGACCATGACCAGGGACTTTTTATTAAATACCTTATAATTATGGGGGTCTTGGTAGTTGTTATTTCCATTGCTCAGTATTTGGGTAATCTCTTCATGGCAAAATTAGCACAGAAAACAGTTCATAAGATACGTGAAGATATGTTTTCGCATATGGAAAAACTACCTGTTTCATATTTTGACAAACACTCACATGGTGAGTTAATGTCTACATTTACCAATGATGTGGATATTCTTAACCAGTCCTTAGAGCAAAGTGTTTCGCAAATTATCATATCTATTGTTACAGTTGTGGGAACATTTATAATGATGCTTATTTTAAGTCCTATAATGACGTTAGCTGTTGTAGTAATGCTTGCTGTAATGCTTTATTCAGTTAAATATGTAGGTCAAAAATCTGCAAAAAATTTCCGTAATCAACAAGCTGCATTAGCTGATATGAACGGCTTTATAGAAGAAATGATGTCTGGACAAAAAGTTGTAAAAGTATTTAATTATGAAAAACGTGCAACTGACACTTTTACCGTTAAAAATGAAGAATTAAGAAGTTCTGGAACATTAGCATCCACATATGGAGTAATGCTTATGCCTATAATGGGTAATTTGTCCTTTGTTATGTATGCCTTAATATCAATGCTTGGGGCATACATGGTAATGATTAAGCGTCTAAGCGTAGGTAATATTGCAGCATTTTTGCAATATACAAGATCAATATCAAGACCAATAACACAGGTTTCGAATCAACTTAACACCTTATTTGCTGCATTAGCAGGAGCAGAAAGAATATTTAATATTTTAGATGAAGAAATTGAAACTGACTTTGGTGATGTAACATTATTAAAGGATTGTGAAGGGAAGAATAATCTTTGCTGGAATGTTCCAAAAGACGATGGAGAATATGAAGAAGTACCTCTTAGAGGATTTATTACATTTGAAAATGTAGATTTCGGTTATGTTCCTGAAAAAAGTGTTCTTAACAATATTAATCTTTATGCAAAGCCCGGCCAGAAAATTGCATTTGTAGGCTCTACCGGTGCAGGAAAAACAACCATTACCAATCTTATAAACAGATTTTATGAAATAAACGACGGAGTTATATTATATGATGGAATAGACATCAAAAGAATTAACAAAGAGGATTTGCGAAGCACTATGAGTATAGTTTTGCAGGATGTTCATTTATTTGAAGGAACAGTTAAAGATAATATCCGTTATGGCAGATTAGA
>DATESJ010000143.1:0-4585 GCA_035270885.1 Sedimentibacter sp.
TTAGTACTGGTTAAACACAGGTGTTACATTACTATCCTCAAAATACAATCCTGCCTCTTCAAAAGACAATCCTTCAATACTAAATTCAACTTCGCCTATGTCAAACTGCTCTAAACAAAGCACCACTATTGAACTCATATCTTTATAATCTTGTTCTGACAAATTAACCGCTTCAACTCCTAAATTTACTACTGCAGTATCTCCGATAACTTTAACATTTCTCAAATTAACCCCAAGAGGTATATTGTTACTAAGAACCGTATCATCAGGTGCACCGGCAAACAATTTTTCAACAACTGTTGATACAGGATTAGCAATTTTAGCTGCAGAAAAAGTTATAGGCACATAATGCCCTGCCACTTCAGTATCAGGAGCTTTGTAATAAACAGTGTAATTCACGCCATCAGATGATCCGTACAAATTAATATTTTCTCTTGCAAATCCTGAACTAATTGCATATCCATTGGAAAGAGTAGCTAATGCCTGACCTTCAACTAATAATTCTACTTTGCTAATGGTTGAGAATTCTGTAAGTGTATATGTAATAGCAGAAATCATATTCTCTTCCTGTTCATATGTGGAAGTATTTAAAATATTTTTGCCAAAATCCACTCTACATACGCCATCCTTTATAGACATTCCTCTAATATCGGTACCTTCAGGAATCACACCATTAAGTCCCGATTGTACAATTCTTTTTTCAGTTTCACTTCCTACTACCATACTTCTAAGTGTTGCTTTTGCAATTCCTTCTTCCCATGGAATTTCTGTATTAACCGGAACCACAAACCCGTTTTCATCTTCATAATATGCCATTATGTCTACCTTTTTAGCTTCATCAACAGTAACTGTAATAGTTTCTATAACTTCTTCTAATGCTTCTTCTCCGATTGTATCATCTACGATTTCAAAATCTGTTAGATCAGTCAAATCGGCTATATCCGGATTATTTTCTTCTTTCAGACCTACCATCATATCTAATGTTCCGCATGCAGTTAAGCTTAAAGCAATAAAAATAATCAATATTAAAGATATAATTTTATTATGAGCCAATTTCATACCCTCCTCACGCCTTTATATATATTATTATATTTAGCATGTACCGAAGTTATGACTTTAATAACCCATTTTTCAGAAAAAAACTCTGAAAAATGGGGTTAGGGCATCTTCATCATTAAAATCCCAGACATTAATCCTCTTTTGCCCTTTTGACCTCTGTGTGAAAAAAACAAATCATTATGACATTTAGTACACAGACCTGCCACTTCAATATTATTTTCACTCATTCCTTCTTTAATCATATTATACTTATTGATTTCCCACAAATCAAAATGATACTTCTCACCCTTTGTTATCATAAAATCCTTATATTTAATGTCTGCTGCAATAAACATATCAGCAACATCCTTATCAACTTCAAAACAACACTGACCTAAGGATGGACTTATAGCCGCCTTTATATCAGCAGGCTTGCTGCCAAGTTCTATAAATGCCTTAATCATCTCCCCTGTAATATTTAATACTGTTCCCTTCCAGCCCGCATGGCTTAAACCTATAAGACTTTTGACAGGGTCATAAAAATATACTGCGTTACAGTCTGCATGAAAGGACATTAATACAACATTTTTCTTATCAGTATAAATCCCGTCTATATCAGTGTATTTAGGATCCATCATAACCCTTCCCTTATCATTTTCAGTTACATATCTGATATTATTAGTGTGAGTTTGGTCTGTTTCAACAATATCCTCTATTTTTATACGAAATTTATCAGCCATTATATGATAATTCTTACTTACATTTTCTTCGTCATCCCCTGTTCCAAATCCTAAATTCATGGATTCATAGGCACCTTTGCTGACCCCTCCTTTTCTCGTAGTAAAGCCGTGTAAAAGTTCCTTATATTCATCAAATATCGGAAAAGTCAAATATTTAAAATCATCAATTTCATTTATATTATACATAATAAATCCTTTCTCTTGTTTTGTAAGTACGGGGACATTCCTTCAATGCTAACTCCAAAGACTTGCACTACATTGAAGGTGTGTCCCCCTCCCGCTAATTCATTATACCACACCAAAACCAACTTTTTATACCATTCCTTTTAAAAATATGCTACTATAAGTATCAAGGAATAACCCCATACCGCTTTAAGGAGCTTTTTATGATTATTTCACCTATTTTTGATAAAGAAAGCAAGAAGCCATTATATATTCAATTGTATGAATACATTAAAACAGAAATAACCTCTGGTTTATTGAAACCTGATTCTAAACTACCTTCAATCAGGGAGGCCTCCTCCACTCTAAATTTAAGCAAAACAACAATTGAAAATGCATACAGCCAGTTAGTGGCAGAAGGTTATATTGATAATTACCCAAAGAGAGGCTACTTTGTTTGCGATTTAAGCGAATATAATTTTGATATTGAGCTTAATAAAAATATAGTGGAACACCACGATGAAATAATATATTTAAATGATGGTGTGGATAAGGAAAGCTTTGATATTTCAACTTGGAAAAGATTATACAACAAAGTTATTTCTGATTCAAAAACCAATATATATAATAGCTGCTCGATTCAAGGAGAAGAATTTTTAAGAGAAGAAATTGCGAATTTTGTAAATACCATGCGCGGAGGTAACACCAATGCTCAACAAGTAATAGTTGGAGCAGGGGTTCAATATTTATTAGGAATATTAATAGGAATTATTGAAAAAGACTACAATATTGTTGCTGTTGAAAAACCTGGGTTTAATAAAGCAGAATTTATTTTTGAGGACTATGAGTTCAACATAAAGCATATTGAAATTACTGATAGTGGTTTCCCTATTTCTGCTCTTAGAAAAAGTGATGCTGAAGTGGTATATATCAGTCCCTCTCACCAGTATCCCCTTGGCAACATAATGCCCGTAAATAAGCGAATGGAATTATTGGAATGGGCTTACAAAAAAAACGGTATCATTATAGAAGATGATTATGATTCAATGATTAGATATGGAGGTATGCCTATTCCCAGTCTTCAAGGTCTTGATAAAAACGACTGTGTTGTTTACCTTGGTTCATTTTCCAAAATGCTTCTTCCGTCTCTTCGAATAAGCTTCATGATAATACCCAAAAGGCTTTTACCCAAATACAATATAATTAAAAACCGTCATACTCAATCAACTTCTAAAATTGATCAAATAGTTCTTGCTAATTTTATGAAGGAAGGATATATGGTTAAACACCTTCGTAAAATTAAGCGTATATATAAAAAGAAAAATTCCACGCTTATATCTACTTTCAAAAAAGTTTTTAAGGATAATTTAGAAGTAATTAGCTCTGATTCAGGACTTCATATAGTATGTGAGGCTGTAACTGAAAAGCATGAGAAAGAAATTATAATAGATGCGCAAAATTTACGCATCCTTATAAATATAATCCAGATTAAAAATAACAAAGTTATGTTTTCCTTAAATTACAGTGGTATAGAGTTAATCGAAATAGAAGAATTCACAACCCTTTTAGGAAAGGTGTTGTTCGAATAGCATTCTGGGGACGGACCTTGGAATTCCAAGGTCCGTCCCTGGAATTCCCTAAGATTGCTTATTTTTGAACAAATCTTTATATAATTCACCTACCAAGAGTGGAATGAAGGAAAATGCCGTAACTATTTGCCAATCATGAAGTGTCAAAGGCATTACATCAAATATTTCGTTTAATGCAGGTATGTATAAAACAACGACCGTTAGCAAAAATGATGCTAAAACAGCCTGAATCATTCTAATATTGGTAAAAAATCCTATTTTAAACAAAGTATATATCTGTGATCTTGATGAAAATGCTCTTAAGAGCTCTGATAAAATCAGTGTTGTAAACACTACCGACCTAACATGAATTAACCCGCTACCTGTTCCATACATTCTCATTGCCCAATAATATGACAAAAGGGATGCGAGTGAAATGGCAATTGCCTGAAATATTATTCCTCCAAGCATTTCCTTATCAAGTATTGCTTCATTTGTATTTCTTGGTGGCTGTTTCATAATGCCTGGCTCTGCATTTTCAACTCCCAATGCCAACGCAGGAAAACTATCAGTAACAAGATTCAACCACAAAAGCTGTATCGGTAAAAGCGGAACCTCCCAGCCTAACAAAATACTTACAAAGACAAGTAAAATTTCCCCTATATTACAGCTTAATAGAAAGAATACAAATTTCTTAATATTAGAAAATATTATTCTTCCTTCTTCTACAGCATTTACTATGGTTGCAAAATTATCGTCCGTAAGTATAACTTCTGCTGTGTTTTTAGCAACATCCGTTCCAGTAATTCCCATTGCAACACCAATATCTGCCTTTTTAAGTGCAAGAGCATCATTGACTCCATCCCCTGTCATGGAGGTAATCTGTCCATTTTCTTTTAATGCGGTAACTATTTTAACTTTATGCTCTGGAGATACCCTGGCATAAACTTTAGTTTTCTTTACAACTTCCCTTAATTCTTCATCCGAATACTTATCTAATTCCTCACCCATTATGGCCTGACCTTCATGGTCTACCATTCCTAATTCCTTTGCAATTGCATATGCGGTTTCTCTATA
>DATESJ010000144.1:0-2036 GCA_035270885.1 Sedimentibacter sp.
GGTTTGGACCCAGAGCAGGTAACATTATTTATTCAGTCTCATGTGCCAGCGCATGCTGAGCTTTCATGGATATTGAACTGCTTTTCATACTATGGTGAGCTTAGCAGAATGACACAATTTAAAGATAAATCCAAAAAACAAGATTCTAATGCTATCACTGCAGGACTATTCACTTACCCTGTTTTAATGGCTGCAGATATACTTTTATATCAGGCTGATTTAGTTCCAGTTGGGGAAGATCAAAGACAGCATTTAGAAATTACAAGAGATATCGCTCAAAGATTTAATAATCGTTTCAGTGAAACATTTAAAATTCCTGATCCCTTTATTTCTAAGGATGTTAATAAAATTATGAGCCTTCAGGACCCTACAAGCAAAATGTCAAAGTCAGACTCAAATGATAATGCATTTGTGCTCTTAATGGATAAACCAGACGATATAAGAAGAAAATTCAAGCGGTCAGTTACTGATTCTATTGGTATTGTAAATTATTCGGATGAACAACCAGGAGTAAAAAATCTAATTAATATTTACTCGAAAATCACAGGCAAAACAACTGAAGAAATAGTTCTCGGTTATGAAGGTATGGGTTATGCAAAATTGAAAGAAGATGTTGCAGAAATAGTAGTAGAAGAGCTTGCACCTATTCAAGAAAAAATAGATTATTTACTTAAAAATAAGGATTATTTAGAGAAAATATATAGTGATGGTGCACAAAAGGCAGATGCTGTTGCACGTAAAACTTTAAGAAAAGTTCAAAAAAAAGTTGGATTTATCCCAAGATAGAGTTTAAAAATTTGGAGGAAGCATGTTAATAATTAAAAATGGTTATATTAAGACCATGGATGGAGAAGATATAGAAAATGGTCAAATAATTATTGAAGATGGAAAAATTAAAGCTATAGGTAACAATTTAATTATCCCTAATGATGTGGAAGTTATTGATGCAGAAGGTTTATTGGTAACACCGGGATTAATTGATGGTCACTGCCACATTGGTATGTGGGAGGAAGGAATTGGTTTTGAAGGGGAAGATGGCAATGAAGCTGTTGAGCCTATTACACCTCACTTAAGAGCAATTGATGGAATCAATCCTATGGATCAAGGATTCCAGGATGCAATTGAAGGTGGAGTGACATGTGCTGTTACAGGACCGGGAAGTGCCAATGTAATTGGAGGTTCATTTGCAGCAATTAAAACATACGGCAAGAAAATCGATGATATGATTATTAAGGATCCTGTTGCAATGAAAATTGCTTTTGGAGAAAATCCCAAAAGAGTTTATGATGAGCAACATAAATCCCCTGTTACTCGAATGGCTATTGCAGCATTATTAAGAGAAACACTTTTCGAAGCTAAAAAATATATGGAAGATTTGGAAGCATCAAAGGAAGATCCTGACCAAAAACCGGATTTTGATATTAAACTACATTCAATGTTACCTGTATTAAAGAAAGAAATTCCATTAAAAGCTCATGCCCACAGAGCAGATGATATTTTTACTGCACTTAGAATTGCTAAAGAATTTGATTTAGACATAACATTAGATCACTGCACTGAAGGACATCTTATAGTAGAAGAGTTAAAGGCTGCAGGAAAACCATGTTTAATTGGTCCTACATTTGGCTCAAGAACAAAGGTAGAACTTAGAAACAAAAGCTTTGAAACACCTAAAATCTTAACAGATGCGGGAATTAAGACAGCTATTATAACTGATTCCAATGTTATACCTATTCAGCATCTCCCTATGTGTGCTGGAATGGCAGTTAAGGCAGGCTTATCTGAAGATGAAGCTTGGAGGTCAATTACAATCAATCCTGCTGAAATAACAGGAATTGATGACAAGGTTGGAAGCTTAAAGGTAGGCAAAGATGCTGATATAGCTATTTTCAAAGGAAATCCCCTGTTGGATGTAGATTATGAAACAGTTATAACAATTATTGATGGTAAAATAGCATATAGGAACGAAAAGATAACTATATAATCTAAAGTTAACAAGAGAATTTTCACTATTTGTTAAAATGTAAATACAGTCT
>DATESJ010000145.1:0-4118 GCA_035270885.1 Sedimentibacter sp.
AATTCTTCTTTTTGTTTCCACCAAGCATTTCCGTAGTTACCTACAAGATGTTTGTATTTCTTTAAATGTGGATAGTAGTGAGCAGGAAGCATTTCTGAGTGTGTATATACATCAACTCCACTACCTTCTGTTTGCTTTAACAACTGTTCTAAGTCTCCTAAATCATGGCCTGAAATTAATATACCAGGATTTGTTCCAACTCCTATATTAACCTTTGTTATTTCTGGATTACCGTATGTGCTTGTATTTGCTTTATCTAATACTGCCATACCACTAACTCCGGCTTTACCTGTTTCTAAAGTTAATGCAACTAAATCACTAACCTCTAAACTGTCATCTAATAATTTTGCCAATGTACTTTGCATAAATTCATTAACTTCTTTGTCATCGTAGCCTAATACATTTGCATGTTTCATGTAAGCTGATAAACCTTTTAAACCGTAAGTAATTAATTCTCTTAAGCTTCTTACATCTTCATTTTTAGTAGCTAGTACTCCTACTGTCTTTGCTTTTTCTTCAAACTCTTCTTTTGTTTGTGCAGTCCATAATGCAGCGCCTGACAAGCCTTCTTTATTTGATAATTGATTTAATAAATCAGATTTAACTTTTAATGTCATTTTAATTCTGTCAACAAATACATCATTGTCAAAGTTTGCATTTGTAATTGTTGTAAATAAATTTAAAGTGATTAAGTGATCAACGTCAGCTGATACTTCTTTTCCTTCATTTCTTAATTTTGTTGTTACTTGAGATAATCCTTTTGATGTATAAATTAATAAGTCCTGTAATCCTGCAGTATCCGGTTTCTTTCCGCATACCCCTGCTTTAGTGCAACCTATGTTACCAGCGGTTTCCTGACATTGATAACAAAACATAAGATTTTCTTGTGTACTCATTAAATTGTTCCCCTTTCAACTTCTAATTTATTTGATTTGATATCATAATAATAAAGTATTTAAAGAATGATTTCTGTAACATTTGTTACAAACTTTAAAATACTATAATATTTTTTCTTATCAATTTTTTAATACCCTAATTGTCTTTTAGCAAACAGTTAATAACTGTAAATTATTGTTTTATTGACAACATATAATAATTAATGTATTGTTTAGTTGATTAAAATATATTAATAAATAACCGATAAAATTCAAGAGGAGGAATTATGGATATGGATTTTAAATATGAAAAAAATAGAATATATTTAGAAAACGAAATTGGTGAATGTATTGCTGAAGTTACTTTCCCACAAATATCCGAAGATAAGGTTAACATAAATCATACTTATGTAAACCATTCTCTAAGAGGCCGAGGTGTGGCTGATAAATTAGTTAATGAATTAGCTGTTCATTTAAGAAAAAGTAATATAAAGGCAATATCTACATGTTCATATGCAGTAGATTGGTTTGAAAAACATCCAGAGTATGATGATGTTTGCCAATAAAATTTAGCAAATATTTTTTTATAAAAAACTCTTTACATTTATAAAAATTTATGTTAATGTATGTAAAATGATAAATGCCGTGACAAGGAATAGTAGATATACAAGTTTTTTACAGAGAATGCATGGTGGTGGAAATGCATAAAAACCTATATTGAACACACCTTTGAGCAAATGGATGAAACTTATGGAGTAGTCTAATTCGGAAAGCCACCGTTACAGGGCAATAGTATGATAGTACTTAATGAGGCTGATATTGCGAAGTATCAGCAAAATGAGGTGGAACCACGTGAATTGCTCTCGTCCTCTAGGATATCCCTAGGATGAGAGTTTTTTTTATGCCCTAACCCAATTTATTCGACCAAAGGGAGAAAGAAATTGATGGTAGGTCAAACGCAACGAGTTCCCAATTTATGCGACCAAAGGGAGCAAATAAATTGGTGAGCGGAGACTGCGATATTTATTTTAAAATTAAAGGAGAAAGAAAATGAAAAAAAATGCATTAAAAACAATTAAATTATTAACATTATTAATTTTAGTAGCAATGATGATAGTGGGATGCTCTGATAATGGACAATCTCAAAACGAACAAAAAGAAGCACTTATTATGGGGCTTGATGACACATTTGCTCCAATGGGATTCAGAGATGAAAAAGGAAATTTGATAGGATTTGACGTTGACATGGCAAATGAAGTTGCTAAAAGAATTGGTGAAACTATAGAATTTCAGCCCATTGACTGGACTATGAAGGAAACAGAATTAAATGCAGGAAATATTGATTTTATTTGGAATGGTTATTCTATAACTGCTGATAGGCAAGAAAAAGTAGCATTTACTAAGCCATATTTAGAAAACAGCCAAATAATTGTTACAATGTCGGAGTCAGATATTGAGACGAAGGCTGATTTAGCAGGTAAAAACGTTGCTGTTCAAGCTGAGTCAAGTGCTTTAGATGCAATAAATGCAGAGCCTGAAGTTGTAGAATCCTTTGGCGAATTAGTAGAATTTTCAACTAATAATGAAGCTTTCAGCGACTTGGAGTCAGGCAGAAGCAATGCAATGGTAGTTGATGAAGTATTAGCAAGATTTTATATGAAACAAAATGGCCAAGAAAAATACAAAGTATTAGATGAGGACTTTGGCGATGAGGAATATGGTATAGGCTTAAGAAAAGATAACACAGAATTATTGAAAAAGGTAGATAGTGCACTTGATGAAATGAAAAGTGACGGAACATATGATGAAATTTATCAAAAATGGTTTTCTGAAAATTAAAAAGGATTAAATAATGGAATCTAAAGTATTGAGAATGCTTGTACCTATGGCATTGGAAGGATTAAAGTCAACAATGGGCGTATTTGCCTTAACACTGCTAATATCCATTCCTTTGTCAATAGTTGTAGCAAAGCTAAAAATGTCAAAGAACAAAATAATTTCAAAATTAATTGGTGTTTATATTTATATTATGCGTGGTACTCCACTATTGCTGCAGCTTATGTTTATATTTTTCGGATATTACCGTGTACCTTACATCGGTTATGCCTTTAGTAGACAGCAAGCTATTTTCATTGCTTTTATTTTGAATTACACTGCTTATTTTGCAGAAATTTTCAGAGGAGGAATCAATTCTATAGATGTTGGTCAATACGAAGCATCATTAGTATTAGGATTAAACAAGGCACACACATTTATGAGAATTATTCTCCCTCAGGTTATAAAAAATGTTATGCCTTCTATAGGCAACGAAGTAATTACATTAGTAAAGGATACATCCTTAATATATATTTTGGGAGCAAGTGATATTCTTAAAGCAGCCAAGTCAGTATCAAATTCTTATGCGGCATTTAGCCCTTACATTTATATAGGCTTATTGTACTTGGTTATCACAGCAGTGCTTACTAAAGTATTAGCTAAAATAGAAAACAAATATAATTATTACAGATAGGAGAAATTATGGTATTAACAGTAGAGAATTTAAGTAAAAGTTTTGAGAAAAATAAAGTGTTCCATGATATCTCCTTTTCAGTAAATAAAGGCGAAATAGTATGTATCAGAGGCAAATCAGGAGAAGGTAAAACAACACTATTAAGATGCATCACAGGGTTAGAAACTGCGGACAATGGTTCTATTAAAATAAATGACATGTATTTATGCAAAGATGACAACAACCATAT
This sequence comes from Sedimentibacter sp., assembly GCA_035270885.1. GTDB lineage: Bacteria > Bacillota > Clostridia > Tissierellales > Sedimentibacteraceae > Sedimentibacter. The sequence goes on from DATESJ010000145.1 coordinate 3,614, forward strand.
TAAATATGCTCAAAAACAAGAGCTACAAACAATACGTCAGGAAATTGGTCTTGTATTTCAAAATTTCAATTTGTATCCACATATGAATGTATTGGAAAATTTAATGGAAGCTCCACTTTTTCTTAAGAAAGATTCTCATGAAAATATCAAAAAAAGAGCTGAAGAACTTTTGAAAAGTCTTGAATTGGAAGGAAAAGAAAAAAGCTACCCTTTTCAGCTGTCAGGAGGACAAAAGCAGCGTGTGGCAATAGCAAGAGCTTGCATGTTAAATCCATCAATACTTTGCTTTGATGAACCTACATCCGCCTTAGATGAGCAAACAAGAGGTCAAATTTCAAAAATAATTAGAGACCTATCTTCACAAGGTATAGCGATTATTATTGTAACCCATGATAATGCATTTGTTGACGAAATAGCACAAAAAATAATTACTATGAAAAACACAAGATTAACAATAGATTCACAATAGGAGAGCAATAGCTATCCTATTGTGCTCATACAACAT
>DATESJ010000146.1:0-4738 GCA_035270885.1 Sedimentibacter sp.
AGAGCTTCTGACTTTAAAATCCCAGTTGGTAAGCCAAAGGTTAATCGTATTTTCTGAAGGGATGGCATTTCCATTAGAGTAAAGAGAGTTGTGAAGATTGACATTGACCTTTTTGTGAAGGTCGCTTCTGTAGCGCTTGACAACAGAATCGTAGACGGCTTCGGCGTAAGCGGCGACTATACCCGCGTGTTCCGTGTACTCGGCCGGGTAATTGTAAATGTAGTGTTCTGAGGAAACCGTTTTCCAGCGGATATGGCTTTGGTTGCCATAAAATGGAACGGCCTCTAAGGTGGAGGTTAAAAGAACCGTAATCAATAAGCTGAAAAGATTTTTTTTCAAAAGAGTTACTCGTTAAATGCTTTTTTAGTTTTACCTAAAATGGGAAGTTCACCTATGGTGCAATATACAAAACAACAAAATTACTTTCTATGCGAAAAAAGCTTAAGAATAGCTTAAGATTACCTATAAAAACTCATCCCTCCAATATAGGGCTTTTTTGTGCATGCATGCCATCTATGCAATCCTGTTTTTTCATGAAGAATCAAGCGTTATTTGGTTGGAAAGCAAATAGCGAAGGTTTGAATAAACAAATAATGCAATTTAATTAAATGACAATATTAAAATAGCAGATGAAAATGGTTGTTATTGATGAGCTCATTTACGACAAGGGGATCATTCCCGCAAGGGGATCACTACCACAAGGGTATCATTCTCACATAAGGAGAGCTCTGCATGGTTCCGACTAAAGCACTAGAAGTGCTAAGTCTCACGTAAAGCTCCTAAGTGTTCATGTTTCTTACTAAGCGCTGAAGCGCAAGTGTTCATGTTATTAGCAATCAATTAGCACCGATTCAAATGAAAAAACAACACAATTCAAATAACCAATACAATTAAAGTAGCGAACAGAAAGGAAACAAGGTTTTTAAATTCCCATCTATGCGATTAGGACTTTTATTCAAATCAGTTACCTATTTGACTTATACCTTGTAAACGTATACCACCATATTCTTCATTATATACTTTATGGTAAATGACAGAAACCAATTTTTTATTATTACTTGCAGAAAGAGCAAGTGAGGCAGCAAGAGTGATGCCAAGAGCATCGGTATGATATTCTTCTCCTTCTATTAAAAATATATGAAGACGATTTGATTGAGTTTCATCTATTAGTGTTGTTGTGAATTGTGTAGTTAATAATGATGCAGGGTCACAAGTTGGATCTGATGCCAAGTAAAAAGCCATTACTTTTTCTTGGGCAGAAACGTCAAAAGATAAATTGCAAATATATCCATTTTGCTGACAGGAGCCCTCTGGTATTCCAATTAAAGAACCGTTGACATTACACATTTCGTCAGCAAATAATAATGCTGAAAAAAGAAATAGTATTGAAATCATTTTTTTTCATCATATACTCACCTGTTTATTTTTTTAGTTGTAGTTTTGGTTGTTTGTTTTGAATTGTAATTTTTGAATGATTAGATGCAGAGGGGGTACCATTCACAAGATAAGGTGTCGATTTTTTATTTTGTTTTTTAACCTTAGATAATACGGGAATAGGCATATATTTCTCATATTCTGATTTGGTAAGACATTCTTGACCACGATCTCCTCCATGCATCGGAGTAATACGATATAATTTGTATGGATACTCTTCTAAAACATCAAAAGATTTAAATTGTGTAGATCCATCATCTTGAAAAGTACATTGAAATAAAAATGTAAAACAACGCTTTGACTGAACATATAAACAATAAGCATAGTAAGATGAGTCTTTTTTATAGACAAAGTAAACGGAATCAGTATTATTTTTAGATGTGGAATAATCTTCTAATAAAAAACCTTTATCCAATTCATAGAAGTGAGAATCTTTTTCTATTGGAGGAAAGATAAAAAGGTTTGTATCTTGAAGATCTAAAGAATCATTAAATAAAAAACCACCTTTTTTTTGTATCCAAATAGAGTTATTGTCGTCTGTTTTACTATAGTATTTCATATTGAAAAAACAATTAGGACGATAAGGCTCAAGAACAAAACAGGCTTGATTGTTTAAGGGATTGGTATAAAAATATTCTTTTTCTTCTGAATAAGGGATTATAGGATTTGAGATTTCACCCATTGCTAAAAGCAAAGAATCAAAAAAAACATATTTTTTTAAATGAATTATACTATCAAAAGAAGATACTACAGTCAACGAATTATTCTCTTCAATACCATACTCATTTCCACCCAGAAACTGAGTCCATGTCTTTGCCCATAAGCAACTTGTTATTAAAATAAGTAATAAAATAACGCGTTTCATCATATACTCACCTGTTTATTTTTTTAGTTGTAGTTTTGGTTGTTTGTTTTGAATTGTAATTTTTGAATGATTAGATTCAGAGGGGGTACCATTCACAAGATAAGGTGTCGTTTTTTTATTTTCTTTTTTAACATTAGGTAATAAGGGAATAGGCATATATTTCTCATATTGTGATTTGGTCATACATTCACTACTTGAGTAATCAACTTTGTGTGGTCCATAATACGGATATGGATATTCTACTGTTTCAAAAGGCTCAAATTGAGTGGAACCATCATCTTGAAAAGTACATTGGAAGAAAAAAGTGCGGCATTCTTTTGATTGAGTATATAAACAATAGGCATAATAGGAAGAGTCTTTTTTATAGATAAAGTAAATAGAATCTAAACGGCCTTCAGATATAGAATAATCTTCTAATAAAAAACCCTTATCCGTATCTAAATAGAAAGAATCTTTTTTTATTGATGGAATAATAAAAAAGTTTGTATCTTGAAGATCTAAAGAATCATAAAATAAAAATCCACTGTTTTTTTGTACCCAAATAGAGTTGTTATCTTCTATTTTACTATAGTATTTCATATTGAAAAAACAATTAGGACGACTAGGCTCAAGAACAAAACAGGCTCGAGAGTTTGAGGAATTATTTCCAAAATAATCTATTGCTTTAATTTCTTCTCCAACATAAAGATTAAAGGGTTTAGGATTTTCAGCTATTGTCATAAGCGTTGAATCAAATAAAAGATATTTTTCTGTAGTCATTATACTTTCCGAAGAAACTATAGTCAACGAATCATTCTCTTTAGTACCATACTCATTTCCACCCAGAAACTGAGTCCATGTCTTAGCCCATAAGCAATTTGTTATTAAAATAAGTAATAAAACAACACGCTTCATCTTACTCCTCCTCGTCTACTTGTTTTGCCGCTTCAAAAAGCAATGGTAAAATAGAATAAGGCGTGTGTTCTATCTTTTTGACACTAAAGCCAAAACCCTCTATACCATCATTATCGCTATCTAACACTATTTTTAACTTTTTAGACTTCACCTTGATTCGTTGACCAGCTAATTCACTGCCCGTATATGTTCCAAGTAATCGTTCAGAATCATCGTACAAATAAATATAATCTCCAGAGCTACGAAAGTCAACGGATCAAAAGTAACAAAATGTTCCAAATGGTCTCCTAAACCGTATTCGCACACTAAACGACTTTGCGGAGCATAAGGGTGTGTTATTTGACACTCTGAATTTATAAGAATAAAATCACTTGCAATAGATGCAATTTGAGCACTACCATCCTTGTTATTCCCTACTTCAACTCGTGTACCACGTACAACAACTTGCCAAGTACCTTTTTCTGGATTATCTACATCGACTACTTCTACATTATTTAAGTGATCAAAACATTCATAGCGTATCTCATCGTTGGCACCACAATAACGTTCAGCATCTTTTATATCACTTACTTTAATGTTGTCAAGCCCTGATAAACGTTTCATATCTCCAGTTAAAATTCCTTCTTCATCTATATTGTCTGTTGGTAAAGGTTCTAGCCGCCATGGAAAGAAGAATTTTCCAGAAGGAGAGATTAAATACATATCCAAATCATTTTTGTTTCAAAATGAATTCTTTTTTTTGTAAATTTTTTATTTACATTGTTTTTGGTTAACTCTTTACCACAAGGGGATCACTACCACAAGGGTATCATTCCCGCAAGGGGATCACTACCACAAGGGTATCACTCTCACGTAAGTAGTAAACTACTAAGTGTTCGTGTTTCTTACTAAGCGCTGAAGCGCAAGTGTACGTGTTATTGTAAATTCAATAGCGCAGGCTTAAATGACAAAAAACAACTCAGTTAATTAAATAACAATAGTTGCATAGCCGACGGAAATGGCTGTTATTGATGAGCTCTTCTGAAAAAAAGAAAAGCTCATCTAAACAAACCGAGTTTTTTTATGAAGAACCAAGCGTCATTTGCTTGGAAAGCAAATAGCGAAGGCTCGAATAAAAAAATAATGCCCTTCAACTAAATCATAATAGTGAATTACTAGACGAAAATGGATTTTACTTTAGAGCGACTCTTGTGTGGCACACAACGGAGCGAGAAAGTAAAACCATTTCCGTCAACAAGAGTAACATTGAGCTTTAGTGAAAAACCATTTCCGTTAACAAGAGTGATGTTTTAATGAAAGAAACCTTCGTCCTTTTTTTAGAGAGAATGATGCCTTAGATGATAATCGCGCTTGGAAAGGCTAAAACAAATTTTCTTTGGGAAAAATCTTACTAATATTGAAAATGTATGAAAATTATATTTATGGGCACGCCCGAATTTGCATCGCATTTTTTGTCATATTTGCATAAATCTGCTCACCAGGTGGTGGCTGTGGTCACTCAACCAGACCGCCCTGCAGGCAGAGGCAAGTTGTTGACGTCACCTC
>DATESJ010000147.1:0-2429 GCA_035270885.1 Sedimentibacter sp.
TTTGCAAAAACATATAGTAGATATAATGCTTGAAGAAGTTATTTATGTTGAAACTCACGATGATCAGGAAACAGTAGCAAATATCTTCACAAAATATGGGTTTATGGCAGTGCCGGTAGTTGATAAAGAACATAGATTAACCGGAATTATTACATTTGATGACATAATGGAAGTTATAGAAGATGAAGCTACTGAAGACTTCCAAAGGATGGCTGCCATGGTACCTTCCGACGAGGCATACTTGGATTCAAGTGTAATGACCTTAGCTAAACAAAGAATTCCTTGGCTCTTAATATTAATGATTGGTGCAACAATTACAGGCGGCATTATTACCAAATTTGAGGATATTCTCAGTACTGTTGTTGTACTTACAGCATTTATACCGATGCTAATGGATACAGGTGGAAATTCAGGAAATCAATCTTCAACATTAATAATTCGTGGTTTAGCAACTGGAGACGTAGAATTAGAAGACATTTGGAAAGTATTATGGAAAGAATTTAGAATAAGCTTATTGGTAGGAATCACTTTAGCATCAGTAAATTTTGCTAAAAACATGCTCTTTGACAGAGTAGGGTTGGCTGTTTCATTAACTGTATCTATAACAGTGGCTTCTACAGTTATGATGGCGAAAATGGTTGGTGGAACTCTACCTTTAATAGCCAAAAGGCTTAAATTAGACCCTGCAATAATGGCAGGACCATTAATCACTACATTAGTAGATGCATTAGCATTAATGGTTTACTTTGGCATCGCGTCAGTTTTCCTGATGTAATAAGTTTGACTGCTTTACCTATGATAGTTTCAAAAAATGACATAATTGAAGTATTTATAATCCAGCATAAAAAGTTACTTTGCTTTTGTGTTGGATTTTTTTATTTGATATGAAAAAAGCTTGCTTTATTGGGAAAAGGGAAAAAGTTTGCATCATCTTAATTATTTATAAAAAAATATATTCAAAGGTGTTAAAAAAGTTATAAGAATTGCTAATGAATATGGCAGAGAAATAGCTACTTTTGATAAGGGAGAGAAATTTTAGAAATGAAAAGTTAAACTTCTGTAAATTTATAAAATGTTTAATTATTCTTTATAAAATTATTAACTTTATATGTTATAATATATAAGGTTAATTCTATGGAGTATGTTAAAATGATAGGAGCTGATTATAATTTTCTCCTCTTGTTTGATCTTCATATATTAAACACAACAGGAAGACTTTTTTGAGTAGATAAATCATAAGGAGAAGGAACATGGAATTTTTATTAAACGGTATTATGAGTGTAACACCACAGCAAATAATTATGTGGGCAATTGGAGCTATACTTATTTATTTAGCTATAGCGAAAGAATTAGAACCAGCATTATTGTTGCCCATGGGTTTTGGAGCAATACTTGTTAATATACCTATGTCCGGTGTTTTGAATCAAACATTGGATGGAATAGGACCTGTACAAGGAATTATTGATTGGTTGTTTGATGTGGGAATTAACTCTTCTGAAGCATTTCCACTGCTTTTATTTATAGGTATCGGAGCAATGATTGATTTTGGACCTTTGTTATCCAATCCAAGGCTATTATTGTTTGGTGCAGCAGCACAATTCGGAATTTTTGCAACAATTACTGTGGCTTCATTTATGGGATATGAATTAATAGATGCAGCATCATTTGGAATAATAGGAGCAGCTGACGGACCTACATCCATATTGGTATCTCAAGTTCTTAAAAGTAAGTATATAGGACCTATAGCAGTTGCTGCATATTCATATATGGCCTTGGTTCCGATTATACAGCCATTTGCTATAAAATTAGTTACTACTAAGAACGAAAGAAAAATAAGAATGAGTTATAATCCAAAAAGCGTATCAAGAATGACAAGATTGTTGTTCCCTATAGTTGTAACTATTATAGCAGGACTTGTGGCGCCAGCATCTGTATCATTGGTTGGATTCTTAATGTTTGGAAACCTTATAAGAGAATGTGGTGTATTAAGATCTTTGTCAGAAACAGCACAAAACAGCTTGGTAAATTTAATAACCTTGCTTCTTGGTCTTACAATATCAGCAAGTATGAAAGCAGAATACTTTGTTACATTAGATACACTTAAAATAATGGTATTGGGATTATTAGCATTTGTATTTGATACAATGGCTGGAGTATTGTTTGCTAAATTCATGAATATTTTCTTAAAAGAAAAGATAAATCCAATGGTTGGAGGGGCAGGAATTTCAGCATTCCCTATGTCCTCGAGAGTTATTCAGAAAATGGGACTTGAAGCAGACCCACAAAATCACCTGTTAATGCACGCAGTAGGAGCAAATGTAGCAGGGCAAATTGCATCCGTTATAGCAGGCGGAGTAATAATCGGCTTAGTTCCATTACTATAGGAGGATGAAAAAAATGAATGCGAATGTAATAGCTTCTTTTAAACT
>DATESJ010000148.1:0-2333 GCA_035270885.1 Sedimentibacter sp.
TGTTAGTAGGATTATTTGACAAGGTAGTAAGTTTCATTCGATAAGGGGGATGCCATATATGAAAAAGCGCACAAAAAGCACTACTAACCTTCAAAATAAAAGAAGGATGTTGTTTTTCTTAGTATGCTTTTTTTTAGTTACATTAGCTTTAGTTGTTAGACTTGGATACATACAAATTGTAAAAGGTGAAGAATACAGAAAACAAGCCATGGAAAACTGGTCAAGGGATATTACTATAAGTGCTAAAAGAGGAACCATATACGATGCCAAGGGTAAAAAGTTGGCAGTTAGTGTAAATTCCAGCACTGTTACATGCTTCCCGGCAGACGTTAAAAAAAGTGTAAAATTAGCTATTGATAATACAGATAGTGAAGACGACAGCTTTTTAACAACAATTTTGAAAAAGCTTAACAAAACAATGTTTACTGTGGAAGATACTGCTGCAGAACAAATCCCTTTAAACACAAAGACGCCTGAAGAGACGGCAAGAATTTTGTCAGAAATTTTGGAAATGGATTACCAGGAAGTATTAACAAAAATTACTTCTAACTACAATTATGTAGTTCTTAAGAAGTGGATTTCTGATGAGCAGGCACAAGAAATAAGAGCCCAGGAATTAAGTGGAATAAATATAATTGAAGATAACAAAAGAGTATATCCATATGGGAATTTTGCTCCATATGTATTAGGCTTTACCAATACTGACCAAGATGGTTTGTATGGGGTGGAAGCAACCTACAATGATTATTTGACAGGAATTCCCGGGAGAACTGTTGTAAATACAGATGCTTACGGAAGAGAGTTGCCCTTTGGCTACAATGAGTATTTTGAATCAGAGGATGGTTTGGGAGTTGTCTTGTCTATAGATGAGGTAATACAGCATTATGCAGAATCAGCAGCCCAAAAAGTATTGACGGATTACAATGCAAAGCGGGCCACAATTTTAGTAATGGACCCAAATACAGGTGATGTTTTAGCAATTGCATCAAAACCTGATTATGACCCTAACGATCCTAAAATTCCAATCGATGAAAATATTAAGGAAAACTGGGAAACACTTCCTGATGAAGAATTACAGAAGGCTTGGTTTGACATGTGGAGAAATCCTGCAGTTAATGATATATATGAGCCGGGTTCAACTTTTAAACTTATAACTACAGCAACAGCACTTGAAGAAAATGCTGCAACTTTAAATTCTACATATTTCTGTGATGGATTTGTAAGACAAATTAAGGGTGAAAATATTAAATGCTGGAGATACTACAGACCTCATGGACAGCAGACCTTATCAGAAGCAATACAAAATTCATGTAATGATGCACTTGCTCAAATAGGTCTTGATATTGGAAAAGATGCATTTTACAAATATTTGAGATCTTTTGGTTTTGAAGAGCAATCAGGTATTATGCTCAATGGTGAGGCTTTAGGTCTTGTAAAAGAGCCTGAAAATATGAAGGATGTGGATGTGGTAACCCAGGCATTTGGTCAAGGTATTGCAATAACTCCCATACAGTTGGCAACTGCTGTTTCGGCAATTTCAAACGGCGGTAATTTAATGGAGCCAAGAATTGTTAAACAGCTTATTGATGAAGATGGAAATATAATTAAAAATTTTGACACAGTAGTAAGAAGAAAAGTTATTTCAGATGAAACATCAAAAATAATGCTTCAAATAATGAAAGAATCCGCTGAAGCAGGAACTAAACAGGCTTATAGAGCAGGATACAGAATAGGCGGGAAATCAGGTACTGCACAAAAAGTTATTGATGGTAGATATATTGAGGGTAAGTTTATATCTTCATTTATTGGTGTTGCTCCTGTTGACAATCCAAGAGCAGTTGCTTTGGTAATGGTTGATGAGCCTGATACTAGTATAGGGTCCTATGGCAGTATAGTTGCTGGACCGGTTTCTGCTGATTTGTTAGAGAATATACTTAAATATTATGATGTTGAGCCTATTTATACAGAAGAAGAACTTGGCCATGTAGAAAAACAAATGGTGACTGTTCCAAGCTTGTTGGGTCTTACAATTGCAGATGCAACAGACCTTTTAATTAAGACTGGATTAGAAAGCAATATAACAATAGAAGTTGATGCTGAAAAGATAGTTAAATCACAATTCCCGAAAGCAGGAGAAGAAGTTGTTAGAAAATCAATGGTAACTTTGATTTTGAATTAATGAAGGAGTGGGGACACACCTCTAAATTGGGTTAGGGCATCTCGCAGTTTCGTTCACCAATTTATTTGCTCCTTAGGTCGCATAAATTGGGAACTCATTGCGAATGACCTACCATCAATTTCTTTCTCCCTTTAGGTCGAAGAAATTGGGTTAG
>DATESJ010000149.1:0-6318 GCA_035270885.1 Sedimentibacter sp.
TAAGTTCATTTGATATGTTAAAAGGAAAAAGAGTTCAAAGACCTGAGAAGAAACATGGAAATATTCCTTTGTAAGGGATGGTGAAAAACATGGGATTATTCAGTAATTTATTTAATAAAAATAAAACACAAGAAATAGAAGTAATAGAAACATCTGTTGATGATTCTGACGAAATTGCTGCAGTAATAGCAGCGGCTCTTGCATCGATGGACGAAGAGGAAGAAATTGTGGCTGCAATAACAGCAGCTATTGCGTGTATGACGAAAACAAATGATTTTGTAGTAAAAAGTATTAGAAGAACATTTGAGTATGATTCAGCTTGGTCAATGTCAGGAAGAATGAAGTTAATGCGCTAAATTTTTTAAGAAAACTAAAAATACACGGAGGGTATAATGAAACAATTTAATGTAACAGTAAATGGAAAAACTTATGCAGTAGAAGTTGAAGAAGTTGGAGCAGGTCAGGGAGGATTTACATATCAGCCAGTACAACAAGCACCTATTCAGCAAGCAGTACAAGCGGCACCCGTTCAAGCAGCTCCTGTACAGCAGGCACCAAAAGCTCAAGCACCAAAAGCAGCACCTGTTAGTGGCGGAGAATTAATGTCAGCACCTATGCCTGGAACTATTTTAGATATATTGGTAACAGAAGGACAGACAGTTAAAAAAGGTGAAATAATACTAATACTTGAAGCTATGAAAATGGAAAATGAAATAGCTGCTGCCACTGATGGAGTAGTTAGCAAAATTTATACTTCTAAATCATCAACCGTAAGTGCTGGAGATCCAATGTTAACAATAGCATAAAAGCATTTGAAGGGGGACACACCTCTTTAAAGGAAGGGGGACACACCTCTATTACAGGGTTAGTCTTTGCGTGAATGAGGAATGTCCCCGTACTTGGGTCAGTCTTTGCGGGCAAGAGGAATGTCCCCAAACTATGAAATACATGTACTTAAAATTATAGGAGGCAAAAATGTTCGAAAATGAAAAGCTTTCCCACATGAAAGAAAACAGAGAAAAATGGGAAGAAAATGTGTTGAATAAATCATTAAGCAAGAAACCTGAAAGCAAGAAAGAATTTAAATCTGTGTCAGGCGCAGTTGTTAACAGATTATATACACCTGAAGATATTGAGAATATCGATTATGAAAGCGAAATCGGATATCCGGGACAATATCCTTTTACAAGAGGATATCAGCCTACAATGTATAGAGGAAAACCTTGGACTATGCGTATGTATGCAGGTTTTGCAACTGCTGAAGAATCAAATGAAAGATATAAATACTTGGTTGACCAAGGCTCAACAGGATTATCTGTAGCATTTGACTTGCCAACACAAATAGGTTATGACTCTGATCATGCATTGGCTCAGGGAGAGGTTGGAAAAGTTGGTGTTGCAATAGACTCATTAAAAGATATGGAAATATTGTTTAACGGAATACCCCTTGATAAGGTAAGTACTTCAATGACAATTAATGCTCCAGCAGCTGTTCTTTTAGCAATGTATATTGCAGTTGCTGAAAAACAAGGTGTATCTGCAGATAAGTTAAGAGGAACTATTCAAAATGACATATTGAAAGAATATATAGCAAGAGGAACATATATATTCCCAACAGAGCCATCTATGAGACTTATTACAAACATATTTGAGTATTGCTCAAAGGAAGTTTCAAAATGGAATACTATTAGTATTTCAGGCTACCACATAAGAGAAGCAGGATCTACTGCAGCTCAGGAAGTTGGTTTCACTTTAGCAGATGGAATTGCTTATGTTGAGGCAGCTATAAAAGCAGGTCTTGATGTTGATACATTTGCTCCAAGACTTTCATTTTTCTTTAATTCACATAATGATTTGTTCGAAGAGATTGCTAAATTTAGAGCAGCAAGAAGACTTTGGGCAAAAATTATGAAAGAAAGATTTAATGCAAAAGATGAAAAATCTATGATGCTTAAATTCCATACTCAAACTGCAGGCTGTACACTTACTGCACAGCAACCTGATAATAATATAATAAGAGTTGCAATGCAAGCTTTGGCTGCAGTACTTGGGGGAACACAGTCTCTACATACTAATTCAAGAGATGAAGCACTTGCTCTTCCTACAACTGATTCTGTTACTATAGCTCTTAGAACTCAACAGATTATTGCAAGTGAAACTGGAGTTACTAATACTATTGACCCATTAGCAGGTTCATATTTTATAGAAGCAAAAACGAAAGAAATAGAAGAAAAAGCTATGGAATATATCACAAAGATTGATGATTTAGGTGGAGCACCAAGAGCTATAGATTTAGGATATATTCAAAAAGAAATTTCTGATTCAGCATACCAATATCAAATGGAAATTGAATCATTAGATAGAATAGTTGTTGGAGTAAATAAATATCAGGTAGAAGAAGCTGCACCAAGAGGACTGTTAAGAGTTGACCCTATAGTTGGCGAAATGCAGAAAAAGAAAATCAATGATGTTAAGGAAATAAGAAATAACAAAGCTGTTGAAGAAAAACTTATATCACTTAAGAAAGCTTGCCAAGGAACTGAAAATGTAATGCCATTTATATTGGATGCAGTTAGAGAATATGCAACATTAGGCGAAATTTGCGGTGTTATGAGAGAAGTTTTCGGAGAATATGAGCAAGCAGTATTGCTTTAGGAGGAGGATAAAATGAATAGACCTATAAGAGTTTTAGTTGCAAAGCCTGGTCTTGATGGACACGATAGAGGTGCTAAAGTTATAGCAAGAGCTCTTCGTGATGCAGGTATGGAAGTTATTTATACAGGACTTAGACAGACTCCTGAGCAAATTGTTGCAGCAGCAGTGCAGGAGGATGTTGATGTAGTTGGAATGAGTATATTATCAGGAGCACATAATCATTTATTTCCAAGAGTTGCGGAGTTATTAAAAGAACAGGGTGTTGATGATGTATTGATAGTTGGAGGAGGAGTAATTCCAAATGAAGATATTCAGGGTTTAAAAGATGCCGGAATATCAGAAATATTTACACCAGGAACACCAACAACATTAATGATTGAATATATAAAGAATAACTTGAAAAGGCAATAATGGATGGTGACTTAATGGCGTATTCACAATTTATTGAAAAAATGCTTACAGGTGACAAAAGAGCGTGTGCTAAACTTATAACAGCAGTAGAGAATGAACCTGACAAAGCTGAAATAATCATAAGAGAAATACATCAATATACGGGAAACGCTCATATAATTGGAATTACCGGACCGCCCGGAGCTGGCAAAAGCACCCTTACCGACAAGGTAGTTAAAGCTTTAATCAATGAAGGAAATAGGGTTGGTGTAATAGCAATAGACCCCACAAGTCCTTATTCCGGAGGCTCAATACTTGGAGATAGAATTCGTATGCAAGACCTTGCTCTAAATCCTAATGTTTTCATAAGAAGTATGGGAACAAGAGGTTATTTGGGAGGTTTATCAAAGAGTACTAAAAATGCATTGAAAATATTGGATGCAGCAGGTTACGATTATATAATAATTGAAACTGTAGGTGTTGGACAGTCTGAAGTAGACATAGTTAAAATTGCAGACACTATTTTGATGGTAATGGTTCCAGGCCTTGGGGATGATATACAATCCATAAAAGCAGGTATAATGGAAATTGGTGATATTTTCGCTATTAATAAAAGTGATTTATTTGGAGCTGACCGTACTGCTGTTGAAGTAAATATGATGCTTGATTTAACAATGGATATGGATAGAAGGCCTCCTGTTGTTAAGGTTGTTGCCGTGAAAAATGAAGGTATTGATGATTTGTTAAGTGAAATTAAAGATCATATGATTTATTTGAAGGAAAGCGGAAAGTATGAAGAAAGACGAAAAAACAATTTAAAATTAGAGGTTGTTGAATTAATTGAGGCAGAGCTAAGAAAAATTGTTATTTCCCATACAGACAGCGAAAATAAATTAGATGGTCAAGTAATTGAAATATTTAATAAAAATAAGAATGTTTATGAAGTTAGAGATGAGTTTTTAAGGAGAATAAATGGTTAATAAAATAGATCACATTGGTATTGCTGTTAAAAATTTAGATGAAGCGCTAAATTTTTATGAAAATATACTTGGATTAAAATCAGCAGGAACAGAAACTGTTGCAGAACAAAAAGTAAAAGTTGCATTTATGCCTATTGGAGATACGGAAGTAGAACTATTGGAATCAACAGAAGAAGATGGTCCTATTGCAAGATATATTGCCAAAAATGGTGAAGGTGTTCAGCATATAGCATACAAAGTTGACGATATAGAAAAAGCAATTGCTGAAATGAAAGAAAAAGGAATCAGAATGATAGATGAAAAACCTCGCTACGGCGCAGGTGGAGCAAAAATAGCATTCTGTCATCCTAAATCAACATTTGGAGTTCTAATAGAACTTTGCCAAAGAGATTAATAAAAACATGAGATTCTTAGGGACATCCCAAGAATCTCATTTTATTTTAAATATTAAATTCAATTTTTATAAAAGATTGTATAACCCTAAAGTTTTTAGATGATTATGTTTTTCTGTTAATACATCCTCGAAGCTAAGGCCCAATGCTTCGCACATGGAAGCCATGTAGAACAAGAGTTCGCCCATTTCTTCTTTTATCTTTTCCCTGCATATAGGACACAACTCACCTTCGATATGGGTTTCTAACTCTTTTTGGTTTTCTTCCAAAGATTTATGTGGCGAATATATTTGCTTAGTTGCATGTATTTCAATGCAGCCGCAATGTGTAGCAGATTTGGAAACTGCTCTGTTAAGCATGGAAGTTTGTTCATCAAGTTTGGTTACAATATCTAATATGCTTTTGTTTAATAATTGCAAATCAGCCGTTGTTTTTTGAAATTCACTACAGTTGCATGACATATTTTTCAACTCCCTTCATACTATAAATTATACTTAAAGACAAGCTCACATGTCAATTACTTTATTATACATTTATTAAACAAACTATCTTATAATTAGCATAAAAAAATATAGACAGAATAAAATATAAAGAATACATAGATGGGGGGATATTCATGAAAAGAATAGTTTCTATAGTTGCGATTATAGTATTTATTGCTGCATTATTGTTTTTTTTCAGATACTTTAGAGGAAAGGGTGTACAAAACGTGAGTTTTGATAGTATTAATCCAGAAAATATACCAAGGCAAATCACTGAGGTGCTTCCAAATTATAGGATGAAGGAAAAGGCTTTGGTGTGCAGGATAAATGACGAAATTTATGTTGTTGTTACAAGAGGAGAAAAGAATACAGCAGGATACGAAGTTGAAATAGATAAAATTACCTTAAACGATACAGATGGGGAAAGAGTAATGACTGTTTTTGCGGAATACAAGGATCCTAAGCCAGGGGATGTAACGGCACAAATACTTACCTATCCCTTTGCAGTTGTAAAAACTGAATTAGAAGAATTGCCGCAAAAAGTTATTTTAGAAAGAGAATACAAGAATTAGACCTCGGAGTATGGGGTAGGTTTGTTTAGATTATTATGTATAATTTAGGACTGTTTATTGAAACAATTAGAATGTTTCATATATGACAGTCCTATTTTATTGCCATAAAGGTTTTGGCATGCTTAAAAGGTTGGGTAAAAATGACCATATATTTTTATATTTGTTAAAAATAAACATTCCTTTTTATGCGAAAATAAAGTAAAATAATATAATAATAGTTGTAATTTTGTCAATTTGTGTTATATTAATAGTAAGTATGTAAGAGGTGGAAAACGTGATTGAGTTTAATAATGTAACAAAAACATATAAAAAGACTTTTACTGCTGTAAAAGATATTGATTTAAAAATAAATAAGGGTGAATTTATATTCATTGTGGGAAAAAGCGGTGCCGGAAAAAGTACGCTAATAAAGTTATTGCTTAGAGAAATCAGTCCTTCACAGGGGATTATTACATATAATAATCATGATATAAATAAAATCAGAAAAAGAAGCGTGGCTGAATACAGGCGTAATATTGGGTTTGTTTTTCAGGACTATAGACTTCTTCCTAAGATGACTGTATACGAGAATATTGCTTTTGCAATGGAAATGATTTGTTGTCAAGCAAAAAACATTCGAAGAGAAGTTCCCTTAGTTTTAAGTATGGTGGGATTAAGTGATAAAGCTAAATATTATCCGGATGAATTATCAGGTGGTGAGCAGCAGCGTGTAGCTATTGCAAGGGCTGTAATTAACAAACCTGAAACAATAATTGCGGACGAGCCTACCGGTAATTTGGATATTGAGACATCAAAGGAAATTATGAAAATATTGACAGAAATAAATAAACGAGGAACTACAGTAATT
>DATESJ010000150.1:0-7379 GCA_035270885.1 Sedimentibacter sp.
AATGCATACTGAAGCTGTCTTATATAAAATTGCTTCATCACATAAAACTTGTATTTCATCCCAACTTGCAAATGCTTTCAATAAAGTGTGGTCTACATATTTCAATATATCTAAAGGGTTCATAACTACCTGGTTTCTAAAAACATAACATTTCATAACATTATGTTTTTTCATCTTATTCCATTAATAAGACGGTGGTATCACAGGATTCAACCACTAAGATTAATACTTTCGTATTAAAATCTCGCATAGCCTTAATTGTTCTTTTCAATTAAGTTCAACAAGATTGCAGCTGTTAGCTACTCCTAATATGTTATTCTACCAAAGCCTTTCAACTTAGTGTTCTTTGGCAGGTTTTTATATTAAGATACTAATCCTAGGGTTTCTTTTCTGTTTTTTATCCACGAACCAGGCTTTTCACCTACCTTTCCTTTTATAATATTATTTATTATTGACCATTTTGACCATTCGTTTTTCTTGTTGAATTCTTCTTAAGATAATAATGAATATATTTTTAGTCTATCAGAAAATAATACACTAATCCATCTTTAATTTCATAGTCAACCTTGCCTAAGGCGCGTAATCTTTCTAAATGTGCTTGGGCTTCTCCTGCTGCGAACCATTTTTGAGAATTAGGGAAATCCTCCCAATCTTTAGCTCTAATATCCCAGTGTAGGTTTTTAGTAACGGTTCTAACAGTTGATTTGCCGTATCTTTTTAGTGCGTCCATTGCTTCATTTAGTCTTTTGTCGTGGTGTTTTCTAATTTCATCAATTCTTTCTCTGTGGTCATCTACAAGAAACCTATGAGAAGAGAACAAATATTTAATATCCATATTATAAACTTTGTCTAAAGAATCCAGATACTTGCCAAGCATGTCCCCATATTCAAATCCCCAGAATGTAATATTTGGAGTTATTTTCCCTAATATGTGATCTCCGCAAAAGAATATTTTGTGTTCTTTTTCGTACAATCCTACTATGCCGGGTGTGTGTCCAATAAGGTCAATAACCTCAAAATTATAATCTCCTATTTTTAAGAATTCTCCCGGTTCAAGGGGTGAATAATTAAACATTTCAGGAGGTTGGTACTTTAAACCCGGGTGTGTTTCTATACGAACATTGTCTTCCTCTAAACCTTGCATCATTCCATGTTCAAAGGTTATTGACCAAGAATCTCCGTCAATATAGCTTGCCAACAATTCTCCATCCACCTTGCTCATATAAACTTGTACACCTTTCTTTTCTAAAAAGCTTGCCAGTCCCGTATGGTCAGAATGATGGTGTGTTAAAAACAATGAAGTCTTTTCCAAATCTAATTTTAAAGTCTTTATTGCATCTATCATTATTTCTTCAATTTCTTCAGTTCTAAATCCTGTATCAACAATTAAATTCCGTTCTTCTCCTTTTACTACGAAACAATTTAATGATTTCAGTGGATTCCCTTTCAAAGGAATTTCAAATAAATGAATATCTTTGTATACCTCTTTCACAATGCCCTCCAAATGTGTTGTTTTTTAATCTGTGTTTTTCTCTCTTGGAAATTCAAGGTTATCCTCAATTTCTATCAAAATAACTTTATCACCTTCTGAGACCAAGGTATCTCCAATTGGAACAACTATTTGGCCGTCTTCACGCTGAACAATAACGATGAGTCTTTCTGCTGGCAACTCTAGGTCTTTTATATATTTGTCTGCCCATTGATGACCCTTTGGAATAGTAAATTCTATAAGGTCTTGGCCACTTACATCAAAGTGCTTTTCACCACCTAAGACAATCAGGTCGTTTTCTTCTATAGTTATATGTCCTCTAGGAACGATAATTTTACCATTACGTTCAATCTTTGCAACAATAAAGTCAAATGTTAAGTTCAAATCCTTTACTTGACTACCAATTAAGTAAGAATTTGGGTGAATTCTAGTTTCTAAAAATCCGATACCCGCTTTATTTTGATAGTAATTGAATGTTTGTAAGACTGTATCATTAGGATCTAACATATCCCATTTACTTGCCAAAATCGGCATTAATGAGCCTTGAGCTAGTGAAGAGAGCACACAGATACCAAATACAATATGGTAAATGTCCACTGAAATAAAATTATAGCTATTTACAGCCATTATTGCAAATGCTATAGCAGCAGCTCCACGAATACCTGCCAAAGAAATCATGTTTAGCTGATTACGCTTAAGGCGAAATGGTAACATTAGACTATATACAGTTAAGGGACGTGCAATTATTGTCATAAATAACATAATAGCAAGGGCTATTGGGAATGCTTTAAGAAAATCTGTGAAATTTGACAAAAGACCTAAAATGAAAAACAGACCTATCTGCATAATTTCTGTAAAGCCGTCATAGAAAAATATAATGTCACGCTTACCTACAAATTCCATATTGCCAAGATATATACCTAGAATATACAATGCTAAGTAACCATTACCACCTACAAGACTTGTTGTGGCATAAGTAATCAACATAAGAGCGGCCATTAGGACTGCATAAAGTCCATCTGCACCAAATTGAAGTCTTTGAAACAATTTTCCACTAGCATATGCAAAAGCAAAACCTATAATAATACCAAGAGCTACCTGTGATAAAACAAGTACAGGAATAGAAACTTCCGACCCAATTATGACTGATAAAAATACCATGGTCATAGTATAAGCAGTAGGGTCATTAGACCCACTTTCCAGTTCAAGTAGTGATGCTGTGTTATATTTTAAATTCAAGTTTTTCGAACGCAAAACATTGGATACTGAGGCGTAATCTGTAGAGCCTACAATCGAACCAATAAGCATAGATTCAAATAATCCAAACTTTAAAACATAGTGGCAAAATAAGCCCGTAAATAATGCAGTTGCAACAACACCTAGTGAAGAAAGTATAATTGCTTCTTTTGCAACGGGTTTAGCCATCCTCCAATTAGTGCCAAAGCCACCGTAAAACATAATAACCATGAGTGCTACTGTAGCAAAGTTGTCAGCAAACTCAAAATCATTAAATTCAAAACCTATTGCACCAAAAGCCATACCAAGTACAATAAACAATAATAGTGCAGGTATTCCATGTTTATTAGAAAAACGGATGGCAAAAAGTGCGAGTATTAAAATAATACCTATCATTAAATAATTCATATATATCACTTCCTATCATAAATTTATTATTCACCCCACTATAATATTATACAATAAATTTTGACATTAAACAAACAAGAAACGAAAAGGCAGGACTAGCAATATTAAGTCGATCACAAAATATTATTATTTTTGCGGTAAGTGCTGCACTCTATGGAATAGGATTCGGACTTTTAGAATCAAGCCTTTTAACGATGGCAGTTTCTTATGCCCCAGAAGGAAAAATTGGAAGTGTAAATGCTACTTTCTTTGCCTTCTTTGATGGAGGATTAGGACTTGGTTCAATAATAGCAGGTATTATAGCTTCGGTTACGGGTTACGGAAGAATGTATCTAATACTAAAAAATAATCAAGTATGTAAATAACAGACTTATTGAAGAAGAATGCCGTTATGATATCTCGATAAAACATATGGAGCAATAGACGTAAAATAAATAAAAAATTGCTGTCCCAAAGGGTTAGCAATTTTTTCATTTATGCTATATTAATTTTGAGTAATATTCGACTACTAATTGGTCATTAATTTCTATAGGAACTTCATTTCTTTCGGGTTCTTTAGAAAGTGTGGCTGAAAAGTTTCCCTCATCCCTTTCAATATAGGGAAGGGTGTTCAGATTAGCATTTTTGAAATTCTCTTTAAATAAATCTACTAATCTTGACTTTTCTTTTAAAGTAATAATATCTTCAACTTCACATAGATAAGATGGAATATCTACTTTCTTTCCATTTACTAAAAAGTGTCCATGTACAACCATCTGTCTTGCTTGTCTTATTGATGAAGCAAAACCCATTCTATAGACTAAATTTGAATAGGAGTATCATATGACAATAAATAATTATTGACATATGTCATGATAGGGATATAATTAATATATAGAATATAATTGGAGGTATTACTATGTCTTATAGCCCAGCTTTAGGAAGTACAATATCTAATACAAAGATGAGAACTCCTGAAAACGTTTCACCCTTTTCGGGAATGTGTGCAGTATGTACAGCTAATTGTACAGGTACCTGTGAAATAGGATTGTCGGCAGTGAGAGGTTCAGAAGCAACTTTTCCATATCGTAGAGATATAAATCAATTTGCTTCTGAAAAAGATTATCCATTAGATTTTTCACATTTATCTATTAATGGAAGAGTATTTGGTGCTATGGGGTGTGAAGAGGATGCTAATGAAGCTACATACCCAAAAGTAAAAACTGAAACGGTGTTTGGAATAAAGAACAAAGTTAAAATGAAAATGCCTATTATTTTACCTGCCATGGCTAAATTAAACTGGAAAGATTACTATATAGGGGCAGCCCTTGCCGGTGTATCGGTAGTAATAGGTGAGGATGCTATACCCAATGATAAAAATATAATTTTGGAAAATGGTAAAGTAGTATCATCTCCATTAGTTGAAGAAATGGTAAATGACTTTAGAAAATATTCTCGTGGATATGGCGATATTATCATGCAGGCAAGCTATGACGATGAAAATTCAGGTGTTTTAGATTATGTAATACCAAAATTAGGCGTAAAATCAGTAGAGCTTAAATTTGGCCAGGCTGCAAAAGGAATTCAGGGAATTGGAAGAATTAACACAATAGAAGAAGCGCTAAAACTTCAAAAAAAGGGATATTTGCTTTATCCTGACCCCTCAGATCCTAAAGTGGCTGAAAATTTCATAAATGGGAAAGGTCCTATTTTTGAAAAAATTGGGAAGCTTCCTATATGGGATGAAGAAATTCTCAAAAACCGAATTGCTCATTTGAGAGAATTAGGTGCTGAGCGTATTTGCTTTAAAACAGGCCCATTTGACCCAAGAGACACCATTAGAATACTAAAAATTGCATCAGAAAATGAAGTGGATTTAGTTACATTTGATGGTGCAGGCGGAGGAACAGGAAATAGCCCCGTTAAAATGATGAACGAATGGGGAATGCCTACAGTTAATTTAGAAAGTATGCTCTATGATATTTTGAAGAGAATGGATGAAAAAGGTTATTTCTTGCCTCAAGTAGCTATAACAGGAGGAATTGCTTTAGAGGATCAAATGTTTAAAGCATTGGCTCTTGGAGCTCCATATATTAATTTTGTTGCTGTTGGAAGAGCTGCAATGGCTTCGGCTATGGTAGGAAAACAAATAGGAGAATTAATAGAAGCAGGAAATATCCCTAAAGAATATCAGAGATTTGGAAATACAAAAGAAGAAATCTTTGCTGATATAAGAGAGTTGAAGCTATACTATGATGATGCACAAGATTTACCAACAGGTGCTGTTGGTGTCTACTCATTTATTAGCAGAGTAACTACAGGAATTAAGCAGCTTATGGCTTTGAATCGTAAGTTTGACATAAAATACATAGACAGAAACGATGTTTTTCCATTGACTGATTTAGCAGCGGATGTAACAGGTTTGGACACCTATGAAGATGTTTATGTAAGAGAATTAGAAAAACTATAGGGGTTAAGGGACACACCTTCCTATGTGATTTATAGAAAAAATCGAATAATAAAAAAGCTGCAAAAAAATATTTGCAGCTTTTTTGAATGGGTTATTGACATATGTCGATAATGATGTATAATATAAATAAATGACATATGTCAATAATAGAGGAGGAATTAAAATGCCAGGTAGAAATGGAACCGGTCCTATGGGAATGGGACGAATGATGGGAAGAGGCTTTGGATCTTATGGCAGAAGAAGCTGCAATGGAAACGATTTTGGGAGAAGAGGATTTGGAAATGGACCAAAATTTGGTCTAGGTTATGGATATGGTTCCAGATGTGGGTTTAGAAGTGATATAACAGAGAAAGAGTTTTTACAAAAGCAAAAAGAATTTTTAGAATCACAAATAGAGCTTATTGAAAGAGAATTAGATGTTATCAATGAGTAACAGTTAGATTTTTAAATTGGAGGTAATAATGAAGATAGCAGTTCCAATAGAAGAGAAGTCAATGAAATCTAATATTAATGAATCCCTTGGAAGAGCACCATATTTGCTTATTTACAGTACAGTTACTAAAGAATGTGAAATTTTGGATAACAGGGCTGTAATAGAACAGGGTGGTGCAGGAATAAGAGTAGCGCAAGTGATTGTAGACAATGGCGTAAGAGCAGTAATAACGAATAGGTGTGGTGAAAATGCAGAAAAATTATTTAGAAATGCAGAAGTTTTTGTTTACAAAGCCAATGAAGGAAATGCTGAACAAAATATAACTTTTTTAGATGAAAATAAACTTTCTTTACTTAATGATTTTCACTCAAACTTTTATAGGAAAGAAAATTAAACAAGAAATTTTAATGAAAAATATATATTGACATATGTCAACAACGAACATATAATTTTATTGTTGGCATATGTCGCAAATATGGAGGGTAAAATGAAAATAGCAATTCCTGTTGATGATAAGGATATTAAAGGTAATGTATGTGTGTCTTTTGGTAGAGCACCTTATTTTTTGTTTTATGATACAGATAAAAAACAAAGTGATTTTATTGATAACAGTGCAGCAAATAGTCAAGGCGGTGCCGGTATTAAGGCAGCTCAAATTATTGTAGATAATAATGCTGATATATTAATAACTCCAAGGTGTGGAGAAAATGCAGCAGAGGTTTTGAAAGCAGCAAACATTTCAATATATAAATCTAATGATAATTCAATAGAAGATAATTTGAAAGATTTTACGGAAGAAAAATTAAAGTTATTAACAGAAATACATTCAGGCTTTCACGGTCATGGGGGAAGATAATGAAGATTGCTGTTTTAAGCGGCAAGGGCGGAACAGGAAAGACATTCATATCCGTAAATTTATCTTTTGTTGCTGAAAATTCAAACTATATAGACTGTGATGTGGAAGAACCTAACGGACATCTGTTTTTTAAACCTGAAATTGTTAATAAAGAGAAAGTATATGAAAAAATTCCCCAGGTGGATATTGACCTTTGTAGCGGATGCAGAAAATGTGTGGAATTTTGTAAGTTTAATGCATTAGCCTTTATTAAAGATAAAGTATTTGTTTTTGATGATATTTGTCATTCCTGCGGTGGTTGTATGTTATTATGTCCTGAAAAAGCAATTTCAGAAAAAGATAAAGAAATTGGAGAAATATTAGAGGGTGTTTTTAACAGTTCAAACATTTATACCGGTATTTTAAATACAGGTGAAGAAACAGGTGTAAGCATAATTAAAAAGCTTTTAAAAAGTTCGAATGATAAGCCCTATACATTTATTGACTGTCCTCCGGGAAGTTCATGCAG
>DATESJ010000151.1:0-2540 GCA_035270885.1 Sedimentibacter sp.
GATAATAGAAACAATCGAATTGTTAATAAACAATTTAAAAGAATTTTTGATATAATAGGCCAAGATAATAAGGTTTTATCAAAAGTTCTTGAAAAATATAAACTTTTAAATTTCACAAATCATGATGGTTATGCAGAAAGTGAAATTAAGATTGGTAACAAAAAAATTACAGTTGAATCTTTTTGCTACCGAAATTTAAATATTTTTCAATTTGATATTATATTGTTTAAAGAATCTACGGAAATTACCGAGGCCAGAGATGAAATTGAAGAACTGAAATTAGCATTAAATTCTTTAAAGGATGTTTTAGACAACGCTTATCAAGGTTTTGTATTAGTTAATGAAGAGGGAATAATAATTAAATGGAATTATGAAAAACTTTTTGGCATTAAGGAAGAAGATGCATTAGGCAAACATGTTGAAGATGTAATAGAAAATACACGTCTTCATATTGTTATAAAAACCGGAAAAAAAGAATTGTATGATGTACAAAGAATCCAAGGACATGATATGATTGCCAGCAGAACACCTGTCTTTAAAGATGGTATAGTTATAGGTGCTGTTGGAACAGTATTGTTTAAGGACATAAAAGAAGTAACTGATTTAGCTAAAAGGCTTAAAATTCTTGAAAACACTGTAGATAAATATAAAAGTGAAATTAGCAAAATGTATCATTCTAATTATGGTTTTGAAGATATAATCACTCAAAATGTCCACATGCTTGAATTGATTGATATTGCAAAGAAAGCTGCTAATTCAGGTTCAACAATATTAATAGAAGGCGAAAGTGGGACAGGTAAGGAATATTTCGCTCATGCTTTTCATGAGGAAAGCAACAGAAGATTAGCTCCCTTCATAAGAATAAATTGTGCGGCAATACCACATGAATTATTAGAGTCAGAACTTTTTGGTTATGAAGCAGGTGCTTTTACGGGAGCTAAAAAAGAAGGAAAAATTGGAAAGTTAGAGCTTGCAAACGGCGGAACAGTTCTTTTAGATGAAATTAGCTCTATGCCTATGAGTATGCAGGCTAAATTGCTAAGGGTTTTGGAGGAAAGAGAATTTGAAAGAATAGGCGGCAATACTTCAATAAGGATTGACATTAGGCTCATTGCCTGCACTAATGAGAATATTGAGCAACTTGCCAATAAAAATAAATTTAGACAGGATTTATATTATAGGTTAAATGTTGTTAAAATCAAGATACCTCCTTTAAGGGACAGGCTGGATGATATCCCTTGCTTATGTGACGATATTTTAAACAAGCAAATTCAAAGCATGGGATTAACTTCTAAAACTGTAACAGACAGAGCAATTTTTGCATTGAAATTGTATAACTGGCCAGGTAATGTAAGAGAACTTCGAAATATTCTTGAAAGAGCTGCTAATGTTTCAATCGGCAATTATATAGACATTCAGCATTTGCCTGACTTTATAAGCGAAAAAATCAATGATGATGTTGAAAAACCTAATGTTAAAACATTAAAATATAAATTAGCTGAAGCAGAAGTCCATGCAATTATCGAAGCTCTAAAATATTGTGATGGAAACCGAACTGAGGCAGCAAAGTTATTAGGCATTCATAGAACAGCATTATATAAGAAACTTGAAGGCTATGGAATTGATATAAAAACCATTTGATTGTAGATAAATTGCTACACTCCAAAAATGTGTAGCAATTTATCTACAAGAGCAATTGCTTTGTAAATTGGACATAAACTTAGTTTATTATTTTATTAAATAAAACTATGTAGACAATTTGCTACATATTTTCATTGTAGCTTGGAAAGCGTTTTTTATTTGGAAAGTACGCATTAGGAAAACGTTCATACTTCAACGCTTTATACTTGTCAAAAAATATACAATTGATTGGCATGATTATTGCTTTATATTAATATGAATAATTTTCGCTAAATTATTCCATAATACAAAGGAGGTCAGTGATGAGAGAAGTTGTTATTGTTAGTGCTGTAAGAACGCCTATAGGAAGCTTCGGTGGAAGTCTTAAAGATGTATCAGCAGTTAAGCTTGGTTCTATTGCAGCTAAAGAAGCACTTGACAGAGCAAATGTTAAGCCGGAAATGGTTGATGAAGTTATTTTCGGAAATGTCCTTCAAGCAGGAATCGGACAAAACTTAGCAAGACAAGTGTCAATAGCTATAGGTGTACCCATAGAAGTTCCTTCTATGACAATCAATAAAGTTTGCGGCTCAGGATTAAAAACTGTTCAACTTGCAGCTCAAGCAATAATGTGCGGTCAAGCTGATGTTATACTTGCCGGTGGTGCAGAAAATATGAGCCAGGCGCCATATATCATTCCTAAAGCAAGATGGGGATTAAGAATGGGCGACGGTGTTATAGTGGATACTATGGTTGCAGACGGATTGACCGATATTTTCAATAATTATCATATGGGAATTACAGCAGAAAACATTGCAGAGCAGTGGAACATTACAAGACAAGAACAAGATGAATTTGCAGTAAGAAGCCAAAACAGAGCAGAAGCAGCAATTAAGAGCGGTAGATTTAAAGATGAAATT
>DATESJ010000152.1:0-12320 GCA_035270885.1 Sedimentibacter sp.
AAGTTTGGACTATTAATTATTGGGAGGTAGATTTTGAAAACTTTATATAAAAACGGCAATATACATACAATGGATGAAGCTGTTTCTACAGCAAAAGCTTTTGTTGTTGAAGATAACAAATTTGCATTTATAGGAAGTGAGTCTGAAGCAATAAATTATTTAAAAGCAAGAGATGATAATTACAATGAAGTTGACTTAGGTGGCAATTTAGTATTGCCTGGATTCAATGATACACATTTGCATCTAGTTCATTTTGCAAAAAGTATGAAAAGTGTAAATTTAGTAGGCACAAAAAGTATAAGTGAAGTAAAAGAACGCCTTAAACAAAACTTATCACTGAGGGACCCTGATGATAAATCCTGGTTAGAAGGCGAAGGTTGGAACCATGACTATTTTGCTGATGAAAAAAGATTTCCTAACAAATTTGACTTAGATGAAATTACAGGAGATGTTCCAACAATAATTATGCGTGCTTGTTTTCATATTGGCATTTTAAACTCAGCTGCCATGAAAGTTCTTAATCTTAATAAAGAAACTGCATCTCAACATGGAAATTTAATAGAATTATTGCCTGATGGAGAACCAAATGGAGTAATAAAAGAAAACCTCTTAGAAATTGTAAAAGCAAATAAATCAACGCCAAATTTAGAAGTTTTAAAAAACATTTTATATGATGCACAATTTATAGCCTTAGCTCAAGGTTTAACATCTGTGCATAGTGATGATATCGGTTATACTCAAGGCAATGATTATGATTTATTATTTCAAGGCTTTCGTGAACTTGACCAAGCTAAAAAATTAAATATTCGTATTGGTGAGCAGTGCCTTATTCAAAAGAAAGATGAAATTCAGGACTTCTTTGACAAAGGATATAAGTTTGGTTATGGCAATGAAATGTACAGAGTTAATTGTATTAAACTGCTGTGTGACGGTTCACTTGGAGCTAGAACTGCAGCTCTAAGAACACCATATAATGACGATCCTTCAACAAAAGGAATAATGTTATTTACACAGGATGAATTAAATGAAATAGTTTTTCTATCTCATTCAAATAATTGTCCTGTAGCTTTGCATGGTATTGGTGATAGAGCGATTGAAATGATATTAAATGCTATAGAATACGCTCAAGAAAATGATCCTAAACACAATCCAAGACATAGTGTAGTTCACTGCCAAATAACTGACGAAGAATTGTTGAATAAACTAAAGAAACTGCATGCCTTAGCATTTATTCAGCCAATTTTCTTAGACTATGACATGAATATAGTAAGAGACAGGGTTGGTAATGACCTTGCTAGTACCTCATATGCATGGAAAACAATGATTGATAAAGGAATTCACGCTTCTTTTGGTACAGACTGTCC
The DNA here is from genome assembly GCA_035270885.1 of Sedimentibacter sp. GTDB lineage: Bacteria > Bacillota > Clostridia > Tissierellales > Sedimentibacteraceae > Sedimentibacter. The sequence goes on from DATESJ010000152.1 coordinate 1,365, forward strand.
TGTTGAAACCTTTAATACAATGCCAAATATCTATTCTGCCGTTACAAGAAAGAATATCACTGGTGACACTAAACAAACTTATCTTCTTAACGAAAAAATGAGCATGGATGAAGCAATAAAAGCTTATACAATTGAAGGTGCATATGCTTCAGGAGAAGAAAAAATTAAAGGCTCAATATCGGTTGGTAAATTAGCTGATTTTATCTTGCTTGATAAGGATTTATATAACTTAAGTGATGAAGATGAAATACTTGAAACAAAAGTTCTTGCAACATATGTTGACGGTAAAAAGGTTTATGATGCATTAAACTAATGGAGACTATTATGAATGATTTTTCAATTTCTTTATCCGATAAAAAGCATGGTGTAATGGCTGTTTTAGGTCATGCAGGTATTGGGCATGTTCATAGCCACAGCTCCTTTGTTCAAGATGATTCAGCTGGTTTTGCTGTTGTAGCTACTCTTATGAAATTAGCTCTTAACACTGACACAAGAATAAAAAGTGTATCAGCTGATTCTCAAACAGGTTATATAACTATAGAAACAAATGGAGGAGGAAGAGGCAAGTCCTTCTCTCGTAGGGGTTTAACTCCTTATGAAATCGAATTGTTGGATAGGGCAGTAGGTGAGGATGGTATTTATACACAAGCTGTAGCTGTAAAAACTTTCGGCCGAATGTATGGACAAGGTGTTATGGAAACACCTGTTGCTCTTCAGGGAGCTATAGCGTTAGCTGTAATGGATACATTTTACAAGAAAGCTCCTGATAAAGTTCATATTACTTCTCAAAAGTATGAAGGTCTTATAGATAAAATGGCAGGAACTGTTGTTGATATCAATGACATTCCAATTTCTTTACTATTAAATACAAATGGCTCTGAAGGTGGAATCGGTCCTGATGAAGACAATGAAGGTAATACTGATATTGGAGACAAGGCAAGAATTATGAAATTATTAGGTATGTATGAAGTTCCCAATATAATAGTTGAAAGTAAAGCATATATACCTGATCAATCAAACAATATTACAGAAAACACATTTTTATTTCGCAGTCAAGAAGGAATAGATAATATGACTCTTGCTGAAGTCTTAGCTCATGTTGCTTCAAAATATAATTTACCTTATATTTTAAAAACTAACTCAATGCCGATGCTTGCAGGAAATCTTAAAAAAGCTACTATTAACTTTGCTGAAAAGATAGTTCAATTAGGGGAAGATTTGAAAAAAGCTGATACTTCCAAAGATAAAGTATCCATAATCGCATCTATTGCTAAATTAGTTAGTGAAGATGCCGGTGGCATAAGCTTCATGTCAAATGAGCTAAATGATGTAGCAAGGTCAGCAGGCATTATGCCCAACACAGCTTCAGTTATATCAATGATAGTTCCAAAAGATTATATAAATTATTGGAAAATTCCAGTATTAAATTCTCAAGATGTCAATCAATATATAAAAATAATTGTTGGGTCAATCCCCTCTACTTAACAAAATAAAAAACGAACATTTGGTGCCTATCCAAATGTTCTTTTTTTATACAATTAAATCTTTGTTAAAAGATTATTTAGTTTAGAAAAAGCTTCTATCATTTCTTCTTTTTCTTTCTTAGTTAAATTATCAGTTTTTCTACTAAATAACATATTACTTTCTTTAACTTTTTCACCCAAGATCTCTATTCCCTTTTCCGTTGCATACAAGACTTGGTTTCTTTTATCGATTGTTGACTCTTGTTTGGTAATTAATCCTTCATATATAAGAACTTTAACTATCTTTGATCCATATTGTTTATCAATTGATAGTGCCAAGTTTAATTCTTTTATTCTTTTTCCAGGATTGTTACATACAAATGCCAATGCTTCAGCTTGAAGTTTACTTAGATATCCTGTATATAAGTCATAATAGGGTTTAAATATTCTTTGCTGAAATAATGCTCCAAATTCAATGATTTCATCAAAATTAAAATGAATATCTTCTTTTTCCATTTTTATTACCAAGTTCTAGCGCCTAATCTCTTAAATTCACCTACAGTAGGTACATGAGAGTTCATACCACCATCAACAGTCATAATCTGTCCAGTTACATAGTTACTTTCATCTGAAGCTAAAAATACACACATATATCCAATATCTTCTGGATTTCCATATCTATCAACACATATATTGTTTAAGAAAATATCTTTAACTGTATCTGATACATATGCATCATTTTCTGGTGTAATAATTAATCCTGGTCTTATGCAGTTACATCTGATTCCTTGTTTACCATATTGAAGTGCAACACTTTCTGTTAACATATCAACTCCTGCTTTAGCACATGCATATGCTGTAGCTCCTAAATCTCCTCCGATTGAAGCCATTGATCCAATATTTACAATAGAACCTTTTCCATTTTTAAGCATGTATGGTAATACTTCTTTTATAGCAAAGAAAGTTCCTCTTAAATCCGCATTAAAAATATCATCCCACATTTCTAATGTAATTTGATCAACTGCTCCATCTGCTAATGATACATTTGAAGCATTATTAATCAGAATATCAATTTTCCCAAAGTGTTTTTCTGTATCTTCAAATAGTTGAACTAAAGATTTTGGCTTTATTAAATCAAAAAAATGATAAAATGCTTCTCCACCATTGTTTCTAATTTCTTCAGCTATTGCTTCACCTTTATCTTTAGAACGTCCGCATATTACTACCTTTGCGCCTTCTTTTGCCATTAATCTAGCTGCTCCTAAACCAATACCACTAGTTGAACCAGTAACAATAGCAACTTTATCTTTTAATCTGTCCATATATTCTCCTCCTAAAATAGTCATACTTTTATTACCATTTTAGCATGTTGTTATATTTATTGTCAATATGTTAGAGTATTTAGTTTATATAAATAATAAAAAAAAATCCCAAGTTAAAATTCTAAAATCATGTCATACCATTCAGCGCCGCCGTGCTGAGAATTTGAAAGTCCTTTGTTTTCATAGCCAAACTTTGCATAATAGTGAATAAGCTTATCCTTACATGTTAAAATTAGGCCTTTTCGACCTGATGACCTTGCTACTTCTATCATATAATTCATTAATTGTGCTGCAATTCCTTGGTTTTGATATTCAGGTACTACGTCCAGGCCAAAGATAGCCTGGTAGTCTCCATTTGGATTATGTAATGAAATATCACTGAACATTTCGTCATGGATAATTGTTTCATTGGTTATACATCCATTTATAAAACCAATAATTTTCTCATCAATTATTGCTACAAAAAAACTTTCCGTAAATGCCTTGATTCGTTTTTCTAATGATGCCTTGCTAGCTGCTTCAGCCTCAGGAAAACATCTTGCTTCCACTTCTGCTACTGCAGCTAAATCTTCTTTTGTTGCTTTTCTTATTTTTATATCCATATTACTCTTCTCCTTTTGTAATAAAAGTTCATTTAAATATTACAGCCAGAACGCATTCTGTATTTTCTCTATTATATCATTAATATTTTATAAAATATATAATGAGATTTAAGTAACTAAATAAAACCACTACATTATATGCTTTTAAGCTACATCCGATAAAAAGATTACACATGTTATTTAATTATAAAAATATTTATATTTTTCGACAAAAGTTATTATGAAAAGCTTTTCCATATATAATATAATATTTAGATAAAATTAAAAAAGGGTTTTACAATATGTAGTTTTAAATGTTTAACACGGAGGGATTAACCATGATGCACGATAGAAGAAATAAAATTGTTCAAATGATTTCAAGTACCAGGATGGTTAAGGTAAGTGAATTGATAAAAACTTTTAACGTCTCAATTGAAACAATCAGAAGGGATCTAGAATATTTGGAAGACAGAGGATATCTACGACGGGTATACGGTGGTGCGGTAGTAAAATCGATGTATGGCTTAGAACCTGATTATTCCAGCAGAGAAATAAAAAACTACCCCGAAAAGGTAGCTATAGGACAAAAAGCTGTTGAATTAGTAGATGATGGAGATACTTTAGTAATAGATATTGGAACTACTACGTTAGAATTTGCCAGAGCATTAATAGGAAAGAAAAAAATTACGGTAATTACAAATGCAATTAAAATAGCTGCTGCATTGGTAGATGATGAAAATATAAGGGTAATTATGTTAGGCGGGGATGTCAGGAAAGGAGAGTTATCAACATCAGGTTTTTTGAGCGAAAACAATATGTCATTATTTAATGTTGACAAGGTATTTTTAGGAATTGGAGGTATAACTGTAGATGAAGGGATAACAGATTATAACATTGAGGAAAGTAATTTAAGAAGACATGTTTTGAAAAAAACACATAAGATTATAGGACTGGCAGATTACAGCAAATTCGGCGTAATAGCAATGAATAAGGTATGTGATATTGAAAGAATTAATTTCATTATAACCGACAGCAAAACAGATAAATATATGATATCAAAATTAAAATCACTGGGTATTAAAGTTTTAACCGTAGATGTGTAAATAAGAAAGAACAATCGGGACGAGCAATTTTTGCGCGTCCCTTTTTTATTGCAGCTTTATACCGACTTCTATACGTAAAACGTTTTGTGGAGTTGTGTGGATTTGACTTCAAAGGTACAACTTACAAATAGCAAAATTTAAAATAGTATAAAAAAAATTAAAAATAACAAATAAATCAAGTATATTACCTACGATTTCCCCATATATATTATAAAAAAATGAAATACATAAACAAAATGCACAAAATGTTGTCATTGTTATTATTTTGGGATAGCTATGAAGTATATGGCCTAGTACGGTTAAAAAATCATAGCAGTTATTAAAAAAAGGAGGATAAATGTATGTCGTTTGATCAAATTATTCTGTGGGTTATGGCGGTAGGTATTTTAATTGGCGGATTAGACAAGATTATCGGAAACAAGTTTGGCTTAGGGGAAAAATTTGATGAAGGCTTTAATGCAATGGGTCCGTTGGCTTTAGGTATGGTAGGTATTGTTTGTTTGGCCCCTGTTATTTCAAAAGTTCTAGGGCCAGTGATTATTCCGTTGTTCACTGCAATGGGTGCAGATCCAGCTATGTTTGGTTCGATTTTAGCAAATGATATGGGAGGCTTTCCCCTCGCTATGGAATTGGCAATAAACGAACAAGCTGGTCTTTTATCCGGAGCTATTGTTGCCTCTATGCTTGGTTGCACCTTGGTTTTCTCTATTCCTGTAGGATTAGGTTTAATTGAAAAGGAAGACAGGCCATATTTTTCAAAAGGTTTATTAATTGGTTTAATTACAATACCAGTTGGAAGTGTTATTGGTGGGTTGATTGCAGGATTTGATTTTATGTTGGTAATTAGAAATGTGATCCCTGTTCTCATTTTATCAGTTTTACTTGCTATTGGGCTTAAATTTATTCCAGAAAAAATGATAAAAGGTTCAATGCTTTTTGGTCAATTTATAACAATAGTAATATACATAGGTTTAGCATGTGCTGCGTTTGAATTTATAACAGGAATAGTAATTATTCCTGGAATGGCTCCCATTATGGAAGGAATGAACGCAATTGCAGGTATTGGTATAGTACTCTTAGGAACATTTCCTATATTATCAATTTTGGTTAAAGTACTGGATAAACCTCTTAATTCAGTAGGACGAAAAATAGGTATGGATGCTACCAGCGCAGCCGGACTTGTATTTACGCTAGCAAATTCTGTTCCTGTTTATAAAATGATGAAAGATATGAATAAAAGAGGAAAAATAGTAAACACAGCATGGTTGGTACCAGCAACGGCGGCTCTGGGAGATCATCTTGGTTTTACGGCAGGGGTAAGACCGGATATGATAACACCGGTAGTGGTAGGTAAAATCGCAGCTGGCTTACTTGCAATTATCATTGCAATTTTAATGAGTAAGGATACTTTGGAAGGAGAAATAAAATGAATAAATATTATTTAGGCATTGATCAAGGAACTACAGGAACTACTGTATTATTACTAGATGGAAATTGGGATATTGCAACAAGAGGATATAAAGAACATAAACAATATTATCCAAATCCAGGATGGGTAGAACATGACCCTTTAGAGATTTGGGATAGAATCTTAGAAACAATTGATATTTCTACAACTCAAGCAGGAATCAAAGTAACTGATATTACATGTATAGGTCTTGATAACCAAGGTGAGACTGTTATGTTATGGGACAAAACTACGGGCATCCCTGTATATAATGCGATTGTATGGCAAGACAGAAGAACGGCACGTATGGCTGATAAGGTTTCAGAAAAATATGGTGATATGATACGTGAAAAAACAGGTCTTGTTGTAGATGCATATTTCAGCGCATTAAAAATAAAATGGATAATTGAAAATGTAGATGGGGTTAAGGAAAAAATAGAGCAAGGAAATATAATTGCCGGAACACTTGATACATGGATGATTTGGAAATTAACCCATGGAGATGTCCATGTAACTGATTATTCAACAGCGTCAAGGACTATGCTATTAAATATTCATACCAGAGAATGGGATGATGAAATACTAAAAATCCTTGATATTCCTAAGGAGATATTACCTGAAATAAAAAATAGCGCTGAGGTTTACGGATATACAGACCCTTCTAATTTCTTTGGTGCAAAAATTCCTATATCTGGATCAGTAGTAGATCAACAAGCGGCACTTTTTGGTCAAGCATGTTTTACTCCTGGTACTGTAAAAACAACATATGGAACAGGATGTTTTATGTTAATGAATACAGGCGATAAACCAATTTATTCTGAAAATGGTTTATTAACAACAATTGGATGGGGTCTTGATAAAAACATTACATTTGCCCTTGATGGCGGTGTTTATATAACAGGAGCAGCAATTCAATGGCTAAGAGATGGCATTAAAATAATAGAATCAGCAGCTGAAACTGAAGAAATCTCAAAATCCATAAATGATACAGGCGGTCTATATTTTGTACCTGCTTTTGTTGGTTTAGCTGCACCACATTGGGACCAGTATGCAAGAGGTACAATGATTGGTATTACAGCCAGCACCACAAGAGCTGAAATAGTAAGGGCTACACTTGAAAGCATTGCCTACCAGGTAAAGGATAATCTAGATGTTATGGTTAAAGACTCCGGTATTCCTATTGATGTCATGAGGGTTGACGGCGGAGCCGTAGCAAATGAGTTTTTAATGCAGTTTCAGGCGGACATATTGGGGATACCTGTAGATGTTCCGGTAATTACGGAGACAACAGCTTTAGGAGCAGCTTATTTAGCAGCTCTTGGCATAGGTGAATTCAGTGATTTAAATGATTTATCAAACAAATGGAAACTTTACAAAAGATATGAGCCGCAAATGAGCGAAGAAAAAAGAGAAAAGCTATTGCATGACTGGAGAAGAGCGGTTGAGCGCTCAAAGGGATGGTCAGAAGATTAGAAGACTAAAAAATATGATAGCTTGGAGGAAATTATGTTAAAGACTGATATAATTGTTATCGGAGCTGGCGCGGTGGGCTGCGCTATCGCCCGTGAATTTTCAAAATACAAAATAGATGTACTTGTTATTGATAAAAACGAAGATATTGGCGGTGATGCTTCAAAATCCAACAGTGCTATTATCCACACAGGCTTTGATGCAACACCGGGAACATTGGAATCACAATTGGTTGTCGCTGCTAACCCTATGTATGAGGAATTGACAAAAGACTTGGATGTCCCCTATAAAAAGGTAGGAGCAATACTTCCCGCGATAACAGATGAGCAGTATGAGCTTTTGAAGCCTATTAAGACAAAAGCTTTTAAAAATAGAGTTTATGATGTGGAATATATGACAAGAGAAAAGCTTCTTGAAATGGAACCGAATTTGAATCCTGAAGTAAAGGGTGGTTTATATATTCCTAGAGAAAATATAATTGACCCATTCATCTATGTTCAAGCACTTGCCGAAAATGCAAACGAAAATGGTGTCAGCTTTTTATTAAATACAAAAGTGACAGGAATAAATACTAAAGACGGAAAGATTAAGTCTGTTACAACATCAGGTGGCATTATTGAGACAACATACGTTATAAATTGCGCAGGTTTATATTGTGATGAAATCGCAGCAATGGTCGGAAAAGCAAATTATAAGGTTGTTGCAAGAAAAGGACAATTTTATATTTTAGATAAAAATACTTCCTGCAAAGTTAATAAAATCGTGCTTCCTATTCCTACAAAAATAACAAAAGGAAAATTGATGTGCCCTACAATTCATGGCAATATGTTAGTGGGGCCAACAGCTGAAGATTTGGAAAGCAAAGTTGATAAATCAGTGACCAGCGAAGGCTTGGAAAGTATTTTGACAGATGTTAAAAAATTAATACCAAATGTAAATATTAAAGATAGCATTACCCAATACTGTGGTCTTAGACCAAACAGAGTTCCAGAAGGCCTTAATGTTGACATGTATGATGACCTGAAAGGATATGTAAACCTATCTGGAGTGAGATCAACGGGAATTACATTATCTCAAGCCATGGGTAAATATGTTGTAGAAATAGTAAAAGACAGCGGACTCAACTTAGAGTTTAAGTCAAATTTTATAAATAAAAGAAAAGGAATAACATTCTTTCATACATTGAGCCAGGAAGAACAAGATAAGCTATTATCAGAAAATCCTCTTTACGGCCATGTGATATGCCGGTGCGAAACAATTACTGAAGGCGAAATAGTTGATGCACTTACACGTCCTTTAGGTGCACGCAGTATGGATGCTGTAAAACGCCGTGTAAGAGCCGGCGCGGGACGTTGTCAGGGAGGATTTTGCGGACCTAGAGTAATCGAAATAATAGCAAGAGAATTAAATATCTCTATAGAAGAGGTTAACAAAAACATTTCAGGATCATATATGATATCCGGAAAAACTAGGTAGAGAGGAGACTTTTCCTATGTATGAAATAAATTGCGATATAACTGTAATCGGTGGTGGACCTGCCGGGCTTTCTGCTGCAATCGCGGCTAAAAAACATGGAGCTGAAAAGGTATTAATTGTTGAAAGAGATAATAAAATAGGCGGAATATTGCAGCAATGCATACACCCTGGATTTGGGCTTTCCTATTTCAAAGAGGAATTGACAGGGCCGGAGTATTCAGAAAGACTGGTGTTAGAGGCAAAGGAACTCGGTGTGGATATGTTATTTGAATCCATGGTCTTAGAAGTTTTGCCTGAGGAAAATACCATAATTTGTGTAAACAGCAAATTCGGCATGACAAAAGTTAATTCAAGAAGCATAATACTTGCAATGGGGTGTAGAGAAAGAACTAGGGCAAATATTATGATTCCAGGTGCAAGACCTGCAGGAATTTATACCGCAGGTTCGGCACAACGATTGATTAACCGCCAAAATGCAATGGTCGGCAAAAATGTAGTCATTTTAGGCTCTGGAGATATAGGAATGATTATGGCAAGACGTTTGACGCTTGAAGGGGCTAATGTTATTGCTGTTATAGAAATAATGGACTTTCTATCAGGGCTTAATAGGAATAGAGTCCAATGCCTGGATGATTTTAATATTCCTCTGAAACTATCGCACACAGTAACAAAAATAAAAGGTTATCAAAGAGTTGAAGGCGTATACGTGGCAGAAGTCGATGAAAATAAAAAAATCATTTTAGAAACCGAAGAATTCATACCATGCGACACCTTGCTTTTGTCAGTTGGATTAATTCCCGAAAATGAATTGACCAAGAAAGCTGAAATCAAAATCTCTGAGATAACAAACGGACCTATTGTCAACCAATATATGCAGACATCAGTTGATTCTGTTTTCGCCTGCGGAAATGTAGTTCATGTGAATGATTTAGTTGACAATGTCACAGTTGAAAGCATGGTAGCTGGAAAATATGCCGTTCTTTATGCCATGAATAAATTACCTGATGCAAAAGAAATAATTGAAATAACTGCAGGTAACAATATCAGGTATATTTGCCCACAGGTAATTAAAACAAGTGAAGATAATGAAAATATAGAACTTTATTTCAGAGTAACAACACCTGATAAAGAAGTTAAACTTGTAGTAAAATCTGGTGACAGGGTTATTGCATCCAAAAATGGGATAAGAATTAACCCCGGCGAAATGGAGCATATTAAAATAGATACCGCTAAAATTGCAGACAATAGCATCTGTGTGGAAGTAGTTAAGGAGGCATAGTATGAAAAAAGAAATTATATGCACAATATGTCCCATCGGCTGTACCATCATTGTAGAAGGAGATGTAAACAATATCTTTTCCATAAGCGGAAACCAATGTAGCAGAGGGTTAGATTTTTCAAAAAATGAATTTTTACATCCAGCCCGCATACTTACAACATCCGTTAAAGTGGAAAATTCATCAACTCCATTGTTGCCTGTTAGGTCTAATAAACCTATACCAAAGGAATTAATTATGGACTGCATGAAAGTAATTAAAGATGTGAAAGTAACAGTGCCTATAAAAAGTAAAGATATAATTATTTCGAATATATGCGACAGCGGTGCGGATATTATAGCAACCGCATGTATAGACTAACATTTAGTACATTTTACGCCAAAGGCAGAACCTGATTGAAGGTTCTGCCTTTTTAAATTCATAATAATCCTTGAAATACTTTTGTGTGTATAAGAGTATTTTGTTATAAAAATCTTTCAAACGAAAAAATTGTTATTACAATTAATATTACATTAAGCTTTTACTATGATAATTAATAGTAATATAGTAATATAAGGTTACTATGAAAAGAGATGGGGAATATGAAAATTATGGGGTATAATATAATGAAGAAATATATTTTTGTATTATTGACATTTATACTATTATTTGTATTAGCTGCATGTACAAATAAACAAAATAGCGCAAATAATGAAAGTTTATCAGGAAAGGATGATGATTTGTTGAATACAGAGAATGGAAATAAAACAATTTACCTTGCAGGAGGATGTTTTTGGGGAACAGATAAATATTTAAGTATGGTCAATGGAGTTGTTGG
>DATESJ010000153.1:0-20326 GCA_035270885.1 Sedimentibacter sp.
TTTCCAAAGCCAAGCAAAGGAACTGTTGCTCCGGAATGGCCTATTTCAACAAGTTTATCATATACTCCAAAGAATCCCAATAATGTTCCTGTTACTACTAACAAAACAAGCAAATAAGCATTATTTTTCTTAAATATATCTATAATAAGTTGACCAACTACACAAATCAAACCCCCTATTACAAAACTCATCACATAATTCATACAAACCTCCTACATTTCTATACCCAAACAATGGGCAATTCCTGGTATACTTTCACCTTGGAGAGTTGCAGTTGGTGAATGCAGTGCTCCGGTTGATGTAAACAGAAGTTTTTTTATTTCATTGTTTAATAATTTTTTATAAAAGAAGGAGCCAAATACTGTTGCTGAACATCCACAGCCGCTTCCTCCCGCATGAACATCTTGTTTTTTTAAATCAAAAATAATTGTACCGCAGTCATCATATTTTGATTCAATGCTCTTATTATCTTCATCAAACATTTTATTAACTATACTTTTACCAATTGAGCCTAAATCTCCGGTAACAATCATATCATAATCAATTCCTGTATCTTGGAGATGCTGACTTAAAGAATCATATGCAGCCGGAGCCATAGCAGCTCCCATATTGTTTGCATCTTTAATTCCTAAATCCACTATTTTCCCAAATGTAACATGTTTGATTTTTGGACCCTGTCCGTGATTTGAAAGCCATACTGCTGCAGAACCGGTTACTGTCCACTGTGCTGACATATGTCTTTGTCCTCCCATTTCAAGGGGAAGTCTGTACTGCCTTTCTGCAGAGCAGAAATGACTTGATGTAACACAAATTACATTTTCAGCAAATCCTCCGTCAATTAATAAAGCTCCTAATCCCATTGTCAATGTCATAGTAGAGCAGGCGCCGTAAACTCCTATGTATGGCAATTCCAAATCTCTTGCAGCAAAAGAAGAGGATGTAATTTGATTCAGTAAATCTCCTGATATTAGCAGATCAATATTTTCATTAATTAAACTATTTTTATTTTTTAAATTTTCTACTGCTGTCTTCTGTAATTTTAACTCACATTTTTCCCAAGAATCCTCTCCCCACAAATCATCATCAATTACCATATCAAATTTGCCCTTAAGTGGCCCCTGGCTTTCCTTATGTCCTGCTATTGTAAATGTATCTCTTATTACAACATCGTCTTTAATTTTAAAAGTTCTTCCTACTTTTTTCATTCTTTACTCCCTTACTTAAAAATCATACTTAATAAGCCTGCTATAAATGAAGCAAAATATCCAAATAGCAAAACAGGTCCTGCCAATTTAAATATATTTGATGCTGTTCCCAAAATTAATCCTTCTCTTTTATATTCTAAAGCAGGAGAAACTACAGAATTGGCAAATCCTGTTATTGGTACTACTGTTCCGGCTCCACCAATTTTACCAAGCTTATCGTACCATCCTAAACCTGTTAACAGTGCGCTTATACCGATTAATACAACTGAGGTCATAGGTGATGCCTCTTCATCAGATAGGCCAAGCCACGAAACAAACGAATCATTGATAATTTCTCCCACTAAACATATTGTTCCTCCAAAAACAAATGCCATTATACAGTTTTTGAGCATTTTATTTTTAGGTGTTAATTCCTCAACTACTTTTTTATAGTTGTCTTTATTATATTTCATAAATCCTCCTGTAGAGTTTAGTAACTTATTAGCTTCTGCTATAATAAAACAGCACTTTCAGGGATTTTTTTAAGTGATCTGTCTATACTGTTACCGAAGTAAAATGCAGTTAAGCCAATAATCAAAATTATTACTAATAAAAAAATCTTCTTTTTCATATAAATCACCTCAATAGTATTATTAGCAAAAAAGACTTTTGAATACAAAAAAAAAGCACTAACAGTGCCTTTTTTATTATAAAATGTTAAATTTTAGGTCTTAAATCATCTTTTTTATAAACATTATTTATAAACAAGTCAAATTTAATGTCATTGTAATCCCAATGCAAAATCTCACTTTCCAAGAACTTTTCTAGCTCAAATTATGACAATATTTTTATTCATCATCTTCTTGATTTTCATCATTAACTTCTTCATTTGCTGATTTTTGTTTTTTCTCAACTATTTTCTTTCTTAATATAACTTTTGTTCCAACATCCTTTTCTGACAATATATTTAATTCATCCATAAATGATTCCATAACAGAAAAACCCATTCCTGAACGTTCTAATTCAGGGCGTGTTGTAAACAATGGTTCTCGTGCCTTTTCTACATCTACAATTCCACAGCCAAAATCTTCAACGATTATTTCAACTACTTGCCCCTTAATTCTGCATTGAATCTCAATTTCACCAATTTCATCTTCATAAGCATGTACTACTGCATTAGTAACTGCCTCAGATACTGCGGTCTTAATATCGTTTACTTCATTCATGGTTGGATTCAAACTTGAGCAAAATGCTGCAACTGTAGCTCTTGCAAAGGATTCATTAACAGATAAACTTGGTATTTTGATATACACATAATTATTATGCATTTTATCCCCCTATTTTATATTAATTATTTTTCCAATGCCGCTCATGTCTAAAATCCTTCTTACCTTTTTGCTGGCATTTATTATTTCTATTACACCCTTACGCTTTCTTATGACTTTGTATCGACCAATAACAAAGCCGATACCTGAACTATCAATAAAATCAAGGCCTTTAAAATCTATTACCAATTTATTGAATTTTTCGTTTTTAATTTTATCGTCAATTAAAACCCTAGCTTCATCAGCACCGTGATGGTCTAATTCCCCCTTGAGCTTAATTGTCAGAACTTGTCCCGTTTCTATAAAATGAATATTCACAAAATCATCCTTTCTGCATAATGTACAAGCTATTATACTACTAAAGAAAGGATATTTCTCTGACTTATTTTGCTACTTTTTGTCGATAATTAGTAAATTTCCAAATTTCCAATCAGCTATCAAGATAAGGAAACAAGAGAGAAAATTCTGAGCCTTTTCCCGGTGTACTCTTTACCTTTATTTTACCTTTATGACCTAATACTATTATTTTTGCAATTGAAAGACCTAATCCATGTCCACCTACTTGTTTACTTCTTGATTGCTCTGCCCTGTAAAGTCTTTCAAATATTTTATCTAAGTCATTTTTTTGAATTCCTATACCTGTATCTTCTATTTTTATGGCATAATATTCATCCTGTATATAACCTGAAACCATAATATATTCGCCTTGTGGAGTATATTTCATAGCATTTTCAACCAATATTCTGATTGCCTGCTTTATTCTCATTTTATCGCCGTAAATTGTTGCATCCTGATAGAATTTAAAATACAATTTGTGTTTTGTATCAATCATCTTAGTTTCTTTTTCAATTTCATTAAGAATTGTTGAAATTTTAAAATCTTCCTTGGTAAAATTCAAAGTGCTTTTATCACTTCTTGCAATAAACAATAATTTTTCAATTAAATCTTGCATATTGTCAGTTTCATTTTTAATTGCTTCAATTGATTCTTCTAAGACAGCTTTATCATTTTTACCCCATCTATCAAGCATATTTACATAACCCTTAATAACTGCTATAGGTGTTCTAAGCTCGTGAGATGCATCCGAAACAAACTGCTGCTGTATTTTATATCCGCCTTCTATTCTGTCCATCATTTCATTGAAGGTCTCAGACAATTCCTTTAATTCATCCTCTGTTCCTTTAACATCCAGCCTTGTGTTTATATTATTGACTGTAATAGTCTTTGTTATTTCGGTCATATTCTTTATGGGACCTATAAGCTTATAGCTGGTACTTGATACTATTGGTGCAAAAAACATAAGACCTATTGCACCTGATATTAGTACTAAAAAACTAATTCTCCATGCATCCCTAAGCATACCTTCCATAGGGTAGCTTATATTCATATAATAAGATGACCTACCTCTAAGAAAGCTTTCTGAATGAACATACTCATTATCATAAATTATCTTTTCTGCAATAACTATAATGCTATCGGCGTACCGGCCTTCAACTCCGCTTGTAAAATATGTATTTAAATTCTCATCAAATATTTCAAAAGAATTATAACTTTCATCATTTGTGTTTATATTCTGAAGATTAGGGAAACTATCTATTATATTTGCAGCATCCTTTGTTACTACCGATTCTTCAAATTTCTGTAATTCAAATATTAAATAACCTACAGTTGTTGTTAGTGCAACAGTCATAATTATTATGATATACAGTATTAAATAGGTTGTGGAAATTTTAAAGGCAATAGAAAATTTAAGCCTTTTCAAAAGACTTATCAGTATATTAATAACTATTCTAAAGGGATAAAGAATTATGTTTACAAGTGATGTAATTATTTTTTTTATCATACAAATTCCTTTATTCTCTTATAATATATCCTACTCCTCTTACTGTTTCAATAAGATTTACATTGTATTTCTGGTCAATTTTGCTTCTGATATATCTTATATATACATCTATTATATTGGTGTCACCAAAATAATCATATCCCCAAACACTATCCAGAATCTTTTCTCTTGAGAGAACTATATTTTTATTTCGCATTAAATATTCTAACAATTCGAATTCCTTTTTAGTCAATTCAACATTTTCATTGTCGTACTCAACCTTATAATTGTTTTTGGATAATTTCAACTTCCCTATTAACAATATATCTTCGTCATGATTTTTTAAGTTACTTCTTTTTAATAAAACTCTTATACGTGCTAATAATTCTTCAACAGCAAATGGTTTTGTCATATAATCGTCAGCACCTATGTCAAGACCTGTAACCTTATCAGAAATATCGTCTTTTGCAGTCAACATTATTATTGGGATATCGGATGTTTGTCTTAATCGTCTACAAACTTCAATACCGCTTAATCCAGGAAGCATCAAGTCAAGAATAATTAGATCTATGTCAGGTGATTTTCCTTTTTCAAAACCTTCTCTGCCATCATTAGCTATATCAACATCATAGCCTTCATATTTTAATTCAAGCTCCAAAAACCGTGCTATTTTTTGTTCATCCTCGACTATTAATATTTTTTTCTTACCCATAATAATAACCTCGTTTTTGTTTTATTGTACTATCTTTTTAGCTTTATTTCAATAAATAAATATCAGGTCAAAGACCTGATATTTATTCGATAATTATTTCATTCTCTTCATCATCTGAAGGTTGGTCATCATCATCATGAAGGATTTCTTCTGATTTAACTTTTATTTTGTCAACTGTTTCTTGGACATTTTTCTTTATGTCGTTTACATTCAATGATTTATCTCTGTAAATTTTAATTTTGCATGATGTTAATACTGCTAAAACTAATCCGAAAATTACTACCCAGAATGCCATCATAAATGCAGCCAAGATAACCACTAAAGGCATATTTAAAACTGTATTTCCTTCCTTGTTTTTTACAGACATTTTAAGAGCTAAAAGTCTATTTGCAAAACTTGTGAAGTTACCATGCTTTTCATTTTTTCTTCCTTTTTTCTTTTCAAGCTCAATAATTGACTTAATAAGATCACCGTCATTTTTCTCAAGTGTTCTTTTAGCTTCCTCATAGCTGACATTAACTCTGTTTCTAAGTTCATCAATTTGTTCCAATGTTGCTTTCATAATTCCTCCTATATATAAATAATTTTTATTTTCTTATATATAACTTACCACCCTATAATTAATTATGATTTAGGGATAAGTTAAAATTAGATTAAAATACAAAATATTAATTTAATGTTTGTTTCATAGGAATGTGTGTCCATGGGTCATGAGCTTGCTTGCGCTGTTTGACATTGCAAATTTTTCATGATATATTAATTGTTGTTATCCTATCTTAACATTGAATTACTAACAAGGAGCAATAATGAAAACCACAAAAAAATCCAAAAGCTTTAATCTTGCCTTAGACTTAGTAGAAGATGGCAATGATATTCAAATAGAAAATATAAATAAAGACCAACTTCCCCCAAATGTAACTTCAAAAATGCTTTATACCGATATTGTAAAATTAGCATGGCCTTCTGTTGTTGAGCTTACATTGACACAGCTTGCATCTATGGTTGATTTAATGATGGTGGGAGGATTAGGAGCATGGGCTCTTACTTCAGTTGGACTTACTGTGCAGCCTAAATTTCTTCTTATGGCACTTTTTATGGCAATGAACATAGGTGCCACCGCCATGGTAGCAAGATACAAAGGTGCAGGAAGACCTGATAAAGCAAATTTAATATTAAGACAAGCAATAATGCTAACTTTAGTAATTTCTGTTATTTCTTCAATATTAGGATATATTTTCGCTGAAAAGTTTGTCATTTTTATGGGTGCTAGTGATGCCGAAACCTTGGCTGGAGGTACTGCCTATTTGAAAATTCAGATGGTTGGATTTACATTTATGGCACTGACTTCGACTATTACCGCAACATTAAGAGGTGTTGGAAATTCAAGAACTGCAATGATATATAATCTTACTGCAAATGTTATTAATGTAATTTTAAATTACCTTTTAATTGAAGGACATTTCGGATTCCCTCGTATGGAAGTGGCAGGTGCTTCTTTAGCAACAATTATAGGCCAATTTGTAGCATTTGTTTTTGCTTTCATTTATATTATGAAAGGTGATCAATACCTACACTTACGTTTTAAGGACGGATTTAAACCGGATTTTCAATCATTAAAACAAATAATTACTATAGGTGCTCCTGCCTTGTTAGAACAACTCTTAATGCGTGTAGGTGTTATCTTATATGTTAGAACCATTGCAAAGCTTGGGACACTTGCCTATGCAGTTCACCAAATATGTATGAACATTCAGGCCTTATCATTTATGAACGGTCAAGGCTTTGCAGTATCAGCAACTTCTCTAACAGGGCAAAGTCTTGGAAAGAACCGGCCGGATATGGCTCATGCCTACAACCACAGAACAAGAAGACTTGGCATGTCTGTATCTATTATATTAGGGATAATTTTTATATTTGGAGGCGGCAGAATTGTATCTCTTTACAATGATGACCCAAGTATAATAGCAACAGGAGCAAGAATAATGATGTTTGTTGGTTTCACACAACCCTTACAGTCCTCTCAGTTTATTTTGGCAGGTGCCTTAAGAGGTGCCGGTGATACAAAAGCTACTGCAATTATAACATTTATTACAGTATTGCTGGTAAGACCATTTTTAGCTATGTACTTAATAAATCAATGGAATTTGGGACTTGAAGGTGCTTGGTTCGCCTTTATTGCTGACCAAGCCTTAAGATCAGCACTTGTTCTTTTAAGGTACAACTCAGGCAAGTGGAAGAGTATAAAAATATAGTGGTATGGGGACACACCTCTACTATAGGGATACTCTCTTAGGGCTTAGAGGAATGTCCCCAAATAAAAAAAAATTCTTTTCTATCAAATGATAAAAAAGAATCTTTTTTTATTTTGCTTTATCTTCTTTTATTAAAATCCTAAGTGCTTGGATTGCTGCTTTGATTGCAGCTTCTGTATCATGCTCTTGAGGGTCGTCTAAGCCTAATCTTCTTCGTTCTTGATTTGCAACAACATTGAAAATCGATCCTGCTCTTACCTTTCTATAAGCTGCAACTATAAATAATGCTGCTGATTCCATTTCTGATGCTAAGGTGCCCATCTTCATCCAGGCATCCCACTTGTTTAATAGTTCGTAACCTACAGCTTTAGTTTCAGGTGAATGTTGTCCATAAAATGAATCCTTGCACTGAACAACACCTAGGTGATATTTATTTTGTAAATTTTCACAAGCTTTTACTAAAGCATTTGTAATTCCAAAATCAGCTACAGCAGGAAATTCTATAGGTGCATACTCTTTGCTTGTGCCTTCCATTCTAATTGCTCCTGTAGCAATTACCAAGTCTCCACCCATTACATCAACATTCATACCTCCGCAGGTTCCTACTCTAATAAATGTATCCGCTCCTATGTTTACTAATTCTTCCATAGCTATTGAAGCAGAAGGACCTCCTATTCCTGTTGATGTTACACTAACTTTTACTCCATCAAGGTAACCTGTATATGTTACATATTCTCTATGATCTGCAACTTCTACAGGATTATCGAAATACTTGGCAATTTTGCTACATCTTTTAGGATCTCCGGGCAATATTACGTATCTGCCCACATCTCCTTCTTTCATATTAATATGATATTGAACATCTGAATATACTGTGCTCATTTTTGCCTCCATTATTTAATTATAACTATATATTATATAAAATTTCAGTAAATTTCAACATATATTTTAAATGTCATGCTTAAATACTAAGTATAATCCTGAGCGCTGCGAAAAATTTCAATTATAATAATTGTGGAGAGTCATTTTCCCTATTTTTAATTTTGTCTAAAATAATGCTGCTTATTTCATCAATAGACATGGCTCCTAGATCGCCTTTTTGTCTTTCTCTTACAGAAACAGTATTGTTTTCAGCTTCCTTTTCACCTACAACAAACATAAAAGGAACTTTTTCCATTTGTGCTTCTCTTATTTTATAACCTATCTTTTCAGCTCTTGAATCTAATTCAACTCTTATGTTAAGTGCCTCAAGCTGTTTTTTAACCTTTTGGGCATAGTCCATGAATTTGTCTGAAATAGGAAGCACTTTTACCTGTACAGGTGCCAGCCATGTAGGGAATGCTCCTGCATACTGCTCTATAAGAATTCCAAAGAATCTTTCAATACTTCCAAAGGCAACTCTGTGTATCATTATTGGTCTATGTTTCTGACCGTCTGCTCCAATATATTCAAGCTCAAAACGTTGAGGCAATTGATAATCTAACTGAATAGTTCCACACTGCCATGTTCTTCCGATACAGTCTGTTAAGTGGAAGTCTATCTTAGGACCGTAGAAGGCACCGTCTCCTTCATTAATAACAAAGTCAAGTCCCAATTCAACCAATGCTTCTTGTAATGCTGCTTCAGCCAAATCCCAGTCTTTAATTTCTCCTAAAAACTTCTCAGGTCTTGTGGAAAGTTCAACATGATATGAGAAACCAAAAGTTGAATACATTTCATCAATTAATTGTGCAACACCTTTTATCTCATCTTTTATTTGTTCAGGCAACATAAATATATGAGCGTCATCTTGTGTAAATGCTCTTACACGCATAAGTCCATGAAGGGCACCAGATAACTCGTGTCTGTGAACTCTACCTACTTCTCCCATTCTAAGGGGGAAATCTTTGTAAGAATGCATACTGTTTGCATAAACCAATATACCTCCAGGGCAGTTCATTGGCTTAATAGCGAAATCTTGTTCATCTATTATAGTTGTATACATGTTTTCTTTATAAGTGAACCAGTGTCCTGAAGTTTCCCACAATTGTCTGTTTAAAATAATAGGTGATTCTATTTCAACATATCCAGCCTTTTTATGAACTTCTCTCCAGTATTTCATTAATTCATTTTTAACTTCAACACCTTTTGGTAGGAAGAATGGAAATCCTGGGCCTGATTCTGACATAAAGAATAATTCAAGCTCTTTACCTAATTTTCTATGGTCACGCTTTTTAGCTTCTTCAAGCATTTTCAGGTAATCTTCCAAATCTTTTGCTTTTTCAAAAGTAATACCGTAAATACGCTGAAGCATCTTGTTTTTTTCATTACCTCTCCAGTAAGCTCCCGCAATACTTAGAAGCTTAATAGCTTTTGGTTTTTTAGTGCTTTCAAGGTGAGGACCAGCGCACAAATCAACAAAATCACCATGTTTGTAAAATGAAATTACTGCATCTTCAGGCAAATCTTGAATTAATTCAACCTTGTAAGGTTCTTGTGCATCAGTCATGAATTTAATTGCTTCTTCTCTTGGAAGTTCAAAGCGCTCTAACTGACTTGCTTCTTTTACAATTTTCTTCATTTCAGCTTCAATTTTTTCAAAATCTTCCTGTACAAATCTATGCTCTACATCAATGTCATAATAAAAGCCGTTGTCAATTGCAGGTCCTATTGCAAGCTTTGCATCAGGCCACAATCTTTTTATAGCATTAGCCATAATATGTGATGATGTATGCCAGAAAACATCTTTGCCTTCTTTGTCCTCAAATTTAAGAAATTTAATATTGCCATCTTCATTCAATACATTTTGAAGACCAATTGTTTCACCGTTATAAACTGCGCCTACTACATTTCTTGCAAGCCCTTCACTTATGCTTTTTGCAACTTCTAAAGCTTTAATACCTTTTTCATATTCTCTGACACTATTGTCAGGAAATGTAATTTTTATCATAATATCCTCCTATTAAAAAAATAAATCTCGTCTCTTAAACATATGTTTAAGGACGAGATATCGTGGTTCCACCTTAGTTGCTTCTCAAAGGATTTAAGGCATCCATACCAAGACATTACACCATATAAGCTTTCTGTCTTAACTCCAGATTAGTTTTCAAACAGTCATACATGAGAATTTCCACCAACATTCTCTCTCTGGTAAGCTGTGTCTGTTTTACTCGATCCATCACAGTTCATTTTGACCTATTATATTACCGACAATTTTTTTTGTCAATATTAATTTTCAAAATTCACACCAAATTTCTTTCTATTTCCTTGTTTTCTTTCTTTTCCAGAATGATTTATCATCTGATGATGATGATTTTTCTCTTGAACTTCTGGACCTTTTTTCTTTTGATAATTCAATAATTACATCCATACCCTTTATTTGTGATTTGTTCATTTTATCAAGTATGCGGTTTTTATGCTCTTTTGCTGCAGTAAAGAAAGAAAAGTTTTCAAGTATTTCTATTTCTCCTATATCATAACCCGGAATATCACATTCCCCTGCTACTGCTCCTAAAATATCACCTGGGCGTATTCCTTGCTTTTTACCTAGATTAATATGGAATCTATCAGTATCTTTAAGTTTGTCTGTGCCTCTTTGTGATTTTCTTCTTTCAGGAATTACATCATTTAAGTCTCTTTCTTCTGATAAGTCAAATTTGACAAGCTTTTTAATCATGGCGGCAATTATGAGCTCCGCATCATGACCCTTTTCCATAAGCTTTTCAGCCAATATTCGGTTTTCGCCCAAATCTCCACTTTCAATTACACTTACGATTCCCCTAATAAATTTATCCTGCTTAACTTCATTTACTTTATCAACAGTTGGTATTGTTCTTTTACGTATTGGTTTTTTAGTATATTTCTCAATGCTCTCAATCTTTTTTATTTCTTTTGCACTTGCTAAAGTAAATGATGCACCTTCTCTTCCTGCTCTTCCAGTCCTGCCTATACGATGCACATAGTAATCTTCTTTTGAAGGAACTTCGAAATTTATAACTATATCTACTTCCTTGATGTCTAATCCTCTTGCAGCTACGTCAGTTGCAATAAGTATCTCAATCAAACCTTTGTTAAATCTATTCAAAGTATCAAGTCTTTGGGTCTGTTTTATGTCACCGTGGATTTTATCGCAGTTATATCCTATAGCCGTAAGCTGTTCATACAATTCATCAACTGCTCTTTTAGTATTACAAAATACCAAAGCAAGTTTAGGAGTATATGTATCAATTAATCTTGCTAATGCTTCAACCTTATCAGAATGCTTAACAAGAAAATAACTTTGCTTAACTTCCTTAGCTGTTATTCCTTCTCTTAAAACTTTTACTGAAACAGGAGCATTTAAGAATTTTTTTATAATTCTTTTCATGTCATCCGGAATAGTTGCAGAAAACAACAATGATTGAACAGGATGATCTACTTTGCTTAAAATAAGCTCAATATCTTCTCTAAATCCCATCTTAAGCATTTCATCAGCTTCGTCCAGAACAATAATATTAAGTTCACTAAGTTTTATAACACGTCTATCTATTAAATCTATAACTCTGCCGGGTGTACCTACAATTATTTGTGCTCCAGCCTTTAGTTTATTTATTTGATCTCTTATATCCGCTCCGCCATAAACAGCTACAGTCTTAACGCCTTCCATGTACTTACCAATTTTTCTTACTTCATTGGAAACCTGTACGGCCAACTCTCTTGTTGGCAACAAAATCAATGCCTGAGGCATTTTTATTTCTATGTCTATTTTTTCAAGGATAGGAATTGTGTATGCTGCCGTTTTTCCTGTTCCTGTATTTGATTGTCCTACAATATCTTTTCCTTCCAATATTACAGGAATAGCCTCTTGCTGAATTTGGGTGCTTTCTTCAAAGCCCATATCATCTAAAGCTCTTTGAATGTTGTCATTCAAAATTACATTTTCAATTTTCATTAATTTTATCAACCTCGTTCTATTTTTATTAACTTCTCATTATACTATGTAAATTATGTAAATACAAACATTTATTTTATAAATATTATTTTATTGTAAATATTTAAGAAAATTTCCTTCAATACTTCACTTTTCTTCCTATGACAAAATAGACTTATAAATAGTATTGCTCATAATCCATGATTATATTATAATAAATTAAGTAAAAAAATTAGTTAATTGGAGGAATAAATGAAAATAAGATATATTTACCACAGTTGTTTCCTTGTTGAAACAGATAATTCTTTTTTATTGTTTGATTATTTCAAGAATGAAAATGATAAAACAGATTTTGATTTTGTAAAACTTTTAAATGATATATTTGAAAGTCCTAAAACTTTATATATATTTTCTTCCCATTCTCACATGGATCATTTTAATTATGATGTTCTTTCCTGGATAAATAAAAAGCAAGACACTTATTACATACTGTCTTCTGATATCAAAATATATAACAAAATTGATAATTTATATATAGTAAGAGAAGACGACGAATTAACAATTAACAAAATAAAACTGAATGTATTTGGCTCTACCGACGAAGGAGTAAGTTTTATGGTCAATATTGATGGTTGCAACTTATTTCATGCCGGTGATTTAAACTGGTGGAAATGGTATGATGACTCTCCTGAAGAAGAAAAAGCAATGGAAGATGCCTATAAAAATATAATTGACAAAATTACAAAGTATGGTGCAAAAATTGATGTTGCCTTCTTCCCAGTGGACAAAAGACTTGAAAACAATTATTTGTGTGGCGGTGAATATTTTATAGAAAAGCTAAATCCAAAGTTGTTTATTCCAATGCATTTCTGGGATAATTACCAAACAACAAAAGATTTTAAGAAAGCTATGTCAGCTTATAAGACAAATATAGTTGAAATAAATCACCCCAATGAAACACTATACGCAAATATCTAGTAAAGGAATGTCCCCGTAAGTGATTTATATTTATTCTCCCTTTTTTGTAATCATAAAACATAATATATTTTTAAGTGCATAAGATATTTTACACACAGTATTTGGTGTCGAGGGGGAGTGTAAATGAAAGTTACTATAACTAGCGAAAGTGGAGATTGGAAAGAATTGCTGTATACCAAGGATATAGTCACATATGATGTTAAAAATCAGGAGATATTAGATTTTTTTGTACAATTAGGCGATGCTTACAGCAACAATGATGCGGTTGATGATATGTTTGAATGTTTGTACAATTTAATTAATTATGGCTATCTTTACACTGATGAAGACAGTGAAAACTTTAATTATTATGATGATTTTGATTATGATGCAGAATATTTTGATTTTGATGATGAAGTACAAGATTTTGTATCACAAGATGGTTTTAAATTAATTAGTTCGGAAGTTAAGTATTATGTTGATGATGAATTAGTATCTAAAGATATTTATGATGATGCATGGGATGATAGATTAGGTTATCTTGGCTCATCAAATTGGGAAGAAAAAGGTCTTACTATTATTAATCCAGAAACAGATGAAATAATATTCTTAGGCAAAATGTCATAATTTAGTCATTCTAAATATTGCTGCCCTAAGGATGACAAATTCAAAATTTTTATAAAATGAAAAACAGGGCTGACGCCCTGTTTTTCTAATCTTCATCAAATTTTAATACAGCAAGGAATGCTTCTTGCGGAACTTCAACATTTCCTATTTGTCTCATTCGCTTCTTGCCCTCTTTTTGCTTTTCCAACAGCTTTTTCTTTCTTGATATATCTCCGCCGTAGCACTTAGCAAGAACGTCTTTTCTGAGGGCTTTAACCGTCTCTCTTGCGATTATTTTGCCGCCTATTGATGCCTGGAGAGGCACTGCAAACAAATGTCTCGGAATTACATCCTTAAGTCTTTCAACTATTCCTCTTCCTCTTTCATAAGCTTTCTGCTCGTGAACAATTATTGAAAATGCATCAACTAATTCAGCATTTATTAATATATCCAATTTTACCAATTCTGAACGAACATAACCTTCAAGCTCATAATCTAAGGATGCATATCCCCTTGTTTTTGATTTCAGCGCATCAAAGAAATCATAAATAACTTCATTTAATGGTAGTTTGTAATGTAGAATAACTCTTTTTGCTTCCATGTATTCCATATTTACAAATGTACCTCTGCGGTTTTGACACAGCTCCATAATTGGTCCCACATAATCGGTAGGAGACATTATGGATGCAGAAACTATGGGTTCTTCCATATATTCTATTTCTTGCACTGGAGGCATATTCGTAGGATTTTGCAGAATCATCAATTCTCCACTGGTTTTATATATTTTGTATATTACGCTGGGAGTTGTTGCTATAATATTTAAATTAAATTCTCTTTCAAGCCTTTCCTGAACAATTTCCATATGAAGGAGACCTAAGAATCCGCATCTGAATCCAAATCCCAAAGCTTTAGACGTTTCAGGCTCAAAAGTAAATGAAGCATCATTTACCTGAAGCTTTTCTAATGCATCTCTAACTATATTGTACTCTTCTCCCTCCGTTGGGTAAATGCCGCAAAAAACCATGGATGTAACTTTTTTATATCCGGCCAGAGGCTCTTTAGCAGGATTAGCATGATTTGTTATTGTATCACCTACCTGACAACTTTTTACGTCCTTCATACTTGCACACAAATACCCAACATCTCCTGAATACAAGTTAGATACGGCTTTCTGTGTAGGTGAAATTACGCCAACCTCAGTGACATCAAATGTCTTTCCGGTTGCCATCATCTTTATTTTATCTCCCTTTTTGACCTGACCTTCTTTAATTCTTATATATGCAACCACACCTCTGTAGCTATCATAGTAAGAATCAAAAACAAGAGCTTTTAAAGGTGCATCTTCATCCCCTTCTGGTGGCGGAATAAGTTTCACTATAGCCTCTAAAACCTGGTCAATATTTATATTGTCCTTAGCTGATATAAGTGGAGCATCAGAGCAATCTAAACCTATTACATCTTCAATTTCTTGTTTTATTTCATCAGGTCTTGCACTGGGTAAATCTATTTTATTTATAACAGGAACAATTTCTAAGTCCTGATCTAAAGCCAAATATACATTTGCCAATGTTTGAGCTTCTATACCCTGAGCAGCATCCACAACTAAAACAGCTCCCTCACATGCAGCCAAGCTTCTTGAAACTTCATAATTGAAATCCACATGTCCCGGAGTATCTATTAAATTAAAAGTGTATTCATGCCCATCCTTTGCCTTATACAACAAACTCATAGTTTGAAGCTTAATTGTAATTCCTCTTTCTCTTTCCAGGTCCATATTGTCCAAAATCTGTTCCTGCATCTCTCTATGCGTGAGAAGTCCAGTATTTTCTATTAACCTGTCAGCTAATGTTGATTTTCCATGATCTATATGAGCGATAATCGAAAAGTTTCTTATGTATTTTTTTCTGTCCAAATAAGTTAACCCTCCCTAATTTAAACTAAGGGTATTATATCAAATGTTTGAGCAAATGTAAAAGTATTATTTAATCAATTTCATTAATATACTGGTATAATATTTCTGTTAATAAATCAGCTGTATAATCTATTTCTTCTTTTGTGTTTA
The DNA here is from genome assembly GCA_035270885.1 of Sedimentibacter sp. GTDB lineage: Bacteria > Bacillota > Clostridia > Tissierellales > Sedimentibacteraceae > Sedimentibacter. Next base: position 15,809 of record DATESJ010000153.1, read on the forward strand.
AAGTACAACCTACTTCTATCAAGAAAGAGTAATCAGATAAATATTGATTGAAATAAGCCCCTTCTCTGATAATTATATCCCGAATAAGCCCTGGATACATTTCATAAGCTGTTTCATATAGTTTTCCCACATTTTCTTTTAACCTTGGAGCATTTTCATTTTTATTACCAACTACTAAAGTACAAGTTGCAGCAGTTTTACCGTTAATTTCTGTTGTTTTTACTTTTGATAGAACTGCTTCGTAATTAGAGTTTTCTTCAGCACCATCCCGGTGTAAATCAATAAGTATATTCTTTTTACTGTCAGACAAGACCTGTCGGACTGCATAATTTGAATTTGCATATGATGAGTTGTAATCGGGATAATCGTTGTAATCCTTCAAGTGAGTAGTTTTAATACCCTTTTCAAGTAAATTGTCTGAGATTTTTCTTCCTACTCCCAAAATATTTAAACTTTCGTCTAAAGTTCGGTAATTTGTTTCATAATTAGGCTTAAATGCTTCAGTTCCATGAGTGTGGAATAAAACAATATTTAGACTGTCAGCAAGAGAAGCAGCGTTAAGGAATAATTTTCTTGGTCCGCTGCTTCTTGATGCTGTTTTAATAACCTTAAAGAAACTTTCCTTTCGGTCATCTGTCAAATTTGCTTGATTTGTACTTTCAATGGTATATTCATTTTCATTAAAAATCTCTAAATCTTCCTTAACATCGCCCTTGCTGGCTATGGCGGTAAACACATTATCGTTTTTAGATTGTGTATCAATTATCTCGATTACTTCTTCATCATTTTCTTTGTTTTCTTTAAAAGTTTTCTCAAAGAATAAATTAAAGTAAGACAGAATCTTGTCAAATGTATTCAATTTGTCATTGTTATTTTTGTCAGCGCTATAGTTTATTGAAATTGTAGTTACTTCCTTGCCGGATTTTCTTTCCTCGGATAAATTGTATACAAAACTGTATCCCAAAAAAAGTGCTGTCAAACACAATATAGACATCACCATGTAAAATTTTGTTCCACCCTTATTTTTTCTTCGTCTTTTCATGATCTCAACTCCACATATTTTCTAAAGTAATATATTACTAGACTCTTATCTAAAAAAGTAATATATTAATATATATGTGTATTGTTTCCTGAATAACACTGTTAATTTTTACAATTATATTACGGATTTACATATCCAGGGTGAACTGCTTTATTTATAGACTCTGCTAACAATTCTGACAAAGAATCAATTATTTCATCTACATAACTTGGAGTTACTATTGATTCTCCATACATGGGACTTAAAATCTCCTTTATAAATGCATGCTTTTCATCATATTCTAAGTCACTTAAAATACCCATTATCTGACCAACATCATCAGTTTTATCTCTTAATGTTTCTTCCATCATTTCAATTGTATCATTGACAATAGTGGCAGTATCAACCACTGTAGGTATTCCCATTGCCACAACTTTTATACCGGTAGTTTCCTTGTTAAGAGAACCTTGCATATTTCCTATACCAGAGCCTGGCTCTATACCTGCATCAGTAATTTGAACAACTGCACACAACCTCCTCATTTTACGAGAAGCTAATGCATCAATTATAATTAATAAAGTAGGCTTTATTTTTTCAACGACTCCCACTATTGTGTTTATTGTTTCAATTCCTGTTGTTCCTAAAACACCGGGCTCCAAAATTGAAACTTCATTAAAATCCTCATCGTATTCTTTGTTGTATGCCTTAAAAAATTGCCTTGTTACCTTAATTTTATCTAAGGTCTTAGGTCCTAAGGCATCGGCTGTAATATTTCTATTTCCCAATCCCACTATCAATATTTTCTCTCTTTTAAGTCCTGATACATCTTTAATAGCATTAGATAATATATCTATAACTTCATTTCTTGATTTTTCCGAAAGATTTTTTAAGCTTTTGGTTTCATATGTAATATACTTACCTATTTTCTTACCAACAGCTTTTTCAGCTCCTTCATCCATTATTTCAAGTTCTACTACTTCCCCATGACTGTAGTCATGAGTTTTTAATATTATTCCTTCCACCTTCTGGGCAAGTGATTCATTTGCCTCATAGGCCAAATCTGTTCTATACATAAATTCTCCTCCAATAGGGACATTACTATAAATAACTTATTTCATAAGGTATGTCACCTAAAAGGGACCTTCCTTTAAATGCTTTTTCATTCATTTTAAAGTATGTCCCCATACCGTAAATTTTAAGATTATTTATATTATAGTTTTTTTTGTATTTTTTATTCTTTTTACTTGATTTTTGTATGAATTGTCTGTATAATTGATTTGCTGTCAAAAATAATATCACTATATATACAAGATGCTAAAATATTAAGCATTTAGATAAGACTATTGAAGGAGGTGAATATTTTGGCAAATATTAAATCAGCAAAGAAAAGAATCTTAGTTATAAACAAGAAAACAGCTGTAAACAAAGACAGAAAATCTGAAATCAAAACATATATTAAGAAATTTGAAACAGCATTAAACGAAGGTAACTTCGAAAGCGCTCAAGAATACTTAAGAATATGCGAAAAGAAATTATATCAAGCAGCTGCAAAAAACACTATTCATAAAAACGCTGCAGCAAGAAAAGTAAGTAGATTAACAAAGAAACTTAATAATGTAGCTTAATAATAGATTCAGTTGGTGGGCTTACCACCACTGAACTAATCTAAAGATTCATCAACTAACCTCATAGTCATGAATGTGGTGTTAGTTGGTGGATCCTTGGCAAATAAAAAACCGGTATAACCGGTTTTTTTATGTCCAAGATAATCTTTATGTGAAGTCAATCAATTATTCCATTAGTTATTAATTCAAGCCCCACCCTGTTGTCTATTTCCCCAGTTTTTATCTTTTTATCAATTTCCAAAAATCTTCTCATATAATACTCGATAGTTTCCATTTTAAGATTTTTAGATTGTTTTGCCAACTTAGTCGCTACAAAATTCTTTATTTTCATTTTATTTAATATATCGTTATAACCATATCCCTTTTTTTGCAAAACTACATACTGATAAAGCATTCTGTATTGCCTAACAATCATATGAATAATAAATTGTTCAGCTATGTTGTTTAAAAGCATTTCATCCAATATTTCAAATGATTTTTTCTTGTTATTTTCACATATATAATCTACTAGTCTGAATATATTATTTTCAACAGATTTAATCATTAAAAGGTCTAAATCTGAACTTGTTATATTCTTTTTTTCATTTTTATAAGACATAATTTTATGGATTTCATTGTTAACATGATATAGGCTGACTGTACTTTCATATTCCAAATAACCAGAGTTATTTGCCATATAATTAGAATCAGACATTGAAATATTATAATTTTTATTTTTAAATTCATTACTTATATATTTTGACAGTTCATCTTCTTTCAACCTGCTAAATTCAAATACTGCCTTTTTATCCTTAAGCTTCTTTACAATTTTCTTCCGTGAATCAGGCTTTCCTCCCTTAATTACAAAAATCGTGATGCAAGAATCATTTTCATCAATAATTTTTAAAAGCTTTTCTTCTTCCTTTTTATCTAAGCTCCCTGTAGATGTGAAGAAATCAGCTTCCTTTAATACACATAGTTTTCTTTCAGACATAAAAGGAAATGTTTCAGCAAATCCAAAATAATCACTTAAGCTGCTCATTTTTTCAAATTCTGAATAATTCATATCCTCATAACTTTCGTCGATATAGTGGTTTTTAATATATTTAATAGAATAATCTATATAATACTCTTCGTTTCCGTAAAATAGCAAACAATTTGGTACCTTGTTTTTATCAGTTATATTTTTAATTAAATTATAGCTCATATCTTTCCTCACCCTTCAACATCCAAATGATTAAAAAGCAAAATATAATAAATTTGTTAATTAGACCAACTAAATAAAGCTCATAATAATTGTCGGACTTTTCATTTATATAAGTATTATAGTACAAATTACTATCTTTTAAAATAATATTTATTTCTCCATATTCAAATGTGGAAAATATATTACTTCCTGCATTTTCATACCTTAAAATTACTTCCTCATGGGGAATTCCGTAATAGTTTCTTCCATAGCTTAAAACTGCAATTTGAGGCTTTACAGAGTCAATAAATTGTAGGCTTGATGATGTTTTGCTTCCATGGTGTGGAACTACAACAATATCATACTCATTTAAATCATTATAAATTGCATATTCTGCCTCTTCTTCAATGTCACCTGGAAGCAAAATATTTCTCTTATTGAAATTTAAAGAAATAACCAAAGATGAATTATTTATATTATCTAAAATCAAATTCTCATATGGCCACATTATTTCCATACTTAAAATGTCATCAAATTCTATATGATGTCCCACACTTAGTTCCTCCACATTAGGAATAGCATCATGGCTACTTGATGAAAATATATTATTAACCTTAATGTGACTGTTTAAAAGGTCATCTACGCCGTTATAATGGTCTTTATCCCAGTGGCTTATAAATAATGCATCAATTTCTGTAATACCCCTC
>DATESJ010000154.1:0-4487 GCA_035270885.1 Sedimentibacter sp.
GTTAAATACCCACCAAATACAAGTCCTGTGTCGATACCAATCCTATCGGTTTTAATATAAGGATACCACTTGTTATTAATACATTTAGTAGGTGTGTGACCAAAAATAACTGTTTTGTTATAATTTATTGTTGATTCACAAAACTCTTCTCTTATCCATAATAAATCATTGTCCTTCTGCTTTTTTAAACTAATTCCCGGTCTTATTCCACCATGAACATATATAAAGTTATCATCCTTAAATAGAGAGGAAGGTTATTAAAAAACTCAAGATAATTTTCTATTGAATCATTATTTCTAGCAAAATCTCTATAAGTAGTATCATAACCGTTATTATAATCAATGAAGCCACTCTTGATATTGCTTATTGCCATTTGTTCGTGATTACCTCTTAAAAGAATTATGTTATTTTTACCGTGCTTTTCCTGCAGTGTAATTAATAATTGAATTACATGGTAGCTGTCAGGGCCTCTATCGATATAATCACCTAGAAAAATTAATTCATCATTATGGTAGTCTGGATTAATCTTATTTAGCAGCTCTTTAAGCTCCTTATAATTGCCGTGGATATCACCTATTACAAATTTTTTCATTTTCATCTCTCCCTTCAATGTATGGTAGTATAATTCTAAAAATAAATAAACTCCATGAAGCTAAGCTTCACAATTGAAATAAATGAAAATGTTTGTTAAAATAGATATGAGGGGTGAACATATGGAGCCAACACTAAAGAATGAGTTGAACAAGCTAAAACAAATAAAAGGAAAAGGTTTTGGATTAAGTAAAGATGATTATGAAAATCTTATACTTTTCTTTGAAAATTATTATGGGGGAAAGGCAGTTGAAATTGAACAGTTGCTGCAGTAGAAAGAAAATAGAAGAAGAATTAATTAAAAGCTTATACATAATTTAAAAAAGTTTAGTAAATGGAGGAAGTATGAAAAATTATTTTAATAAAGAAGAGATTAAAAAAATCGAAATAGTGAATGCTGGTATGGGAATGAACCATAGAACAAAACCATTTGATTTTAAAAACGCTGAGGATCTTAATGAAGCATTCAAATTATCTGTCTGTGAATTCCTTGATTATAAGGAATACTGGAGCATTATGGTTGATTTAGATGAGAATTTTGATGAAAGTGTAGAATATTATGATCCAACTAATTGGATAAACATGTCTATAGATCAAAGTATTGATGACAAGTTATTAATAAAAGCAATAAAAAGCATAAGAAATACTGAGGATGTTTTAGAAAAATTGTACAGCCGAGCAGAAGAAAAATGCAGGAAAATGGTTGAAATTATATTAAAATCGGAAAGTGATATTCAAGATAAAATCTTAGGCAAACATTATGTTTATGATAACAAATTAGTAGAAAAAATATTTGATGATGAAGGTATCTTTAATATGGAGTACCATTATAAAATGGAAGAATCCTATAAAGCTTTTATAGGATATATTAATGAAATATTACAAGATGAGTAAATTATAAAACTAAAACAACATGGGAATTCACATGAGACCAATTTTTAGGAAGATTAAGCAATAAATAACCTGATTAAACCGAAAGCGAGGAATTTATACCAATGCAAAACCTGACAGCTAACCTCGACAAACTGCATACAACAGATTTAGGTGCTGTGCGAATCAAGCGGAACCTGAATCTGCAAATCGACGATGTTGTTTTGTGGTGCAAAGAATTTGTAGAGCAAGCGGATATTATCATCGGGCAAGGTAAGAATTGGTATGTGTATAGAGGTGGTGTGGTTATCACCATAAACGCTCTAAGCAATACTATTATCACGGCTCATCCGATAAATGCGAAGATTCGTCTTATGCGGACATCTGATTATTCATGTCTACCAGAATTCTTGTATCAAGCGATTTTTATCCCTAAAGGGGTAGAACCGCTACCAAGAAGCATTATTAACGCCCCGCAGATATTTGCCTATATTAAGGATTTCAATACCCAGATTGGTGATTTAGGTGTAGTCGCTGAACAGAACGGTCAAGTAGTTGGGGCTGCGTGGACGCGGATTATTCCCGCTTATGGTCACATAAATGATGAAACTCCTGAACTTGCTATTTCTATATTACAAGAATTCCGAGGGTATGGGATTGGAAGTAAACTGATGAAAAAACTGTTTGACGTTTTGCGGGCGAACGGTTATGCACAGACTTCTCTTTCTGTTCAAAAGGATAATCCTGCAGTAAGGTTATATAAGCGGTTGGGATATAGAATTATGGAAGAAAAACTTGACCATGTGGGAAACGAGGATTATATTATGATTAAAGACTTGAGTGAAGGATTTAATAGGAGAATAAAACAGCAATAAGCATAAGAAACACAGGAAATTTATAAAGAAAGGATTCATGTATATGTCTAAAATGGTATCGTTAATAAGAGCGGAAAAATTAGCAAAAGTAGGCTATGCCTATGCAAGCAAGGTTCCAGAAGGAATGGACTTGGTATTTTTAGCTGGTTCTTGTCCACTTAATAAAGACAGGGAAGTTAATTTAATAAATGATTTTACAGGACAAGCAAAATTATGTATTGTGAATCTAAAAGAAGCATTAAGTGAATGTGGTGCTTCGTTGGAAGATAGCCAAGCAGCATAACTGCAGGTGTGTAGCTATGGCATCTGGATGTGCTGTTTTAACAACGAAAAATAAAGGAGTTGTAGAATATGCAGAGGATGGTAAGAATTGCATTATATTTCATATGAACAATCCAGATAACATGGCGGAGAAGATTATTAGTGTAATTGAAAATGACATATTAAGAAAAAAATAATTTTCCAAGGACTAAAAACAGCTTCTAAATACACATGGGACAAGATTATTCCACAAATTATAGAGTATTATAGACAAATAGCAGGTTACACGCCAATGAAAAATAGAAGTATCTAAAGCTTATACATGAGTCATTAACAATTTTTAAATATTTTATGATATACGAGATATATAGAATGATAGAGGAGTATAAGAATGGAAAAAGATAAAAAAATCAATGTAGGAATAGGCTTTGCAACAGGGCGCAAAAGTTTTCAGAAAATTTTAAAAACAAATGTTTATAATTGGGAAGAAAGTGGTTTGACAGAAAAAGAACGCATTAGTTTAAACCTTTTTGTTGCATATGATTTAAAGTATTCAAACACTAAATCAACTGATTATACTAATGTAAGTAAAGATGTGTTTAATTTGATTGATAGCTCACATTTTATTGGTAGCACTGCTCTCCAAGAAGAACTTGATTATTTAATAAATGAGAATATAATTGATAAAGAAGAAGCTCAGTTGTTTTTCGGTAGAGGCTATGCAGGTAAACGCAATGCTGTGTTATATTTTGCCATAAAAAACAAAATAGATTATCTTATTTTTTTAGATGATGATGAATATCCAATGGCAGTTACCAATACACGCTCTAGCGCTATATGGGGTGGCCAACATGTGCTATCAACTCACTTGAAATATATTAAAGATGCTGATATAACTAATGGGCATCACTGCGGGTATATTTCTCCAATTCCCCATATAGAGTTCAATGATACAATGACTGAAGATGATTTTCGTCTCTTTATTGAAGCCATAAGCAATGACATTATAAATTGGGATACTATACATTCCGTTATGAAAAATGGAGGTGTTACCTATGCTGACACTAAAATTCTAGTGAGTGACAAAGCAGAAGAGGTTCAGCAAGTTAATCATACCAAGTTTATTTCAGGTTCAAACTTATGTATGAATCTAACTAATCCAAAAAGAGTAAGTCCATTTTACAATCCACCTAATGCACGAGGTGAAGATACTTTTTTAAGTACATGTTTAAGTGAACGTAAAGTATTACGTGTACCCTGTTATACATTTCATGATGGCTTTTCCAACTATCGCAATCTGATGAATGGAGTGCTTCCTATCAAACTAAAGAATATTTCTGCTAATTCTGAAGCAATTGTCAATCGATTCTATCGTGCCTGCATAGGATGGGTACGGTATAAACCATTACTACTATATATAACACAACAAGACCATTATGAGGAAAAAATTGAAGAGATGAGAGAGCAGATTGCAGCATCGCTTCCTAGTATTTGTAATTATTTTGGACGCAGGGATTTTATGAATATTTCAATAGAGTTAGAAAAATACAATAGAAATGTTAAAAAGCATTATCAGCAATACCTTAAAACACAAGAAATTTGGGAGAAAATTGTGAGACAGTATTCTTGATACGCCAATCGTTAATTACGATTGGAGTAATTTAATTCTATTCGACTTTATCTAAGAGGTGATGCTTTATTGGGATAAGGAATAAACAGGTTCAGACGATATCATTATTGTACTCTCAAGGCATGTGGAGTGCGTAATAGGAATGCAAAGGAAAGATACGTAGAAATCCTGAGTTTTCAACACTTTGCGAATTACACTACTTTTACAACAGATGGTGATGATTTCAGAAATAAGGTTTTGAAAAATAAAATTGATGTTTC
>DATESJ010000155.1:0-2566 GCA_035270885.1 Sedimentibacter sp.
TAATTTTTGAATTAAAGAGAGGACTATAATGTTAGATAAATTAGAAGCAATAAAAGATAAATATATAGAATTAAGTGATAAATTATCAGATCCTGAAACATTGAGTGATTCACAAAAATTACAAAAGCTTATGAAGGAGCAAGCCCAGCTTGAACCTATTGTAACGAAATTCAATGAATATAAAGAAGCGAGCACTCAGTTAAATGAATCAAAGGAAATGCTTAAGGAAAAATTAGACGATGATTTCAAGGAAATGGTTAAGGAAGAAGTTAAGGAATTATCATCAAAAGTAGAAGAACTTGAGCAGGAAATAAAAGTATTATTACTTCCTACAGATCCTAATGACGACAAGGACGTAATTGTTGAAATAAGAGCAGGTGTTGGCGGTGATGAGGCAGGTTTGTTTGCCGGTAATTTACTTCGTATGTATTTAAGATATGCAGAACGTAAAGGCTGGAAAACCGAGTTTATTACAGTTAACGATCAAGGAATAGGCGGATACAAGGAAGTAATATTCTCAATTAAAGGAAAAGGCGCATATTCAAAGCTTAAATATGAAAGTGGAGTTCATAGAGTTCAAAGAGTTCCCGATACTGAATCAAGCGGTAGAATTCATACATCATCTGCAACTGTAGCAGTGCTACCTGAAGTAGATGATATTGATATAGAAATAAACCCTAATGATGTTAAAGTTGACGTCTTCCGTTCTTCAGGAAACGGTGGACAGAGTGTTAATACAACTGACTCTGCCGTAAGACTTACTCATTTACCAACAGGCATTATTATTTCATGTCAGGATGAGAAATCACAGCTTAAGAATAAAGACAAAGCATTTAAGGTTTTAAAGGCTAAACTTTACGACAAATATTTGCAGGAACAAACTGATGAAATGGCTCAGGCAAGAAAAAGCCAAGTTGGTTCAGGAGACAGAAGTGAAAGAATAAGAACATATAACTTCCCTCAAGGAAGAGTAAGTGACCACAGAATAGGCTTGACTTTATATAAACTTGATGCATTTATTGACGGTGATTTAACAGAAATGCTTGAGGCTCTAATAACATCAGACCAGGCGGAAAAATTGAAAAATAATACACTTTAAAATAACTGCACCAAAAAAAAGAACCGTCGCCAAAATTGGAGGTTGTCATGAGAATTGATAAATATTTGAAAAATGCACGAATAATTAAAAGAAGAACCGTTGCCAAGGAAGCATGTGAGCAGGGAAGAGTACTTGTTAACGGCAAGACTGCAAAACCTGGAACAGAAGTAGCAGTTGGCGATGAAATAGAAATCATTTTTGGTATAAAGCCTATGAAAATTAAAGTAGAAAAATTATTAGAACATGTAGTTAAAGACGATTACAAAGAAATGTACAGCCTAATAAATGACTAAAATTCTTCATTTTGGGCAAAAATAGAACGTTAAGTTTTTTTCGTTATTCTTGAATAATTGTTATAATTATGATATACTTACACTTGTTAACAGTATCTTTGGCAGTAGCGTCTGCTTTTATAGGATAAATTTATACGAAGAGGTGCAATATGGATTTAAAAGGAACTAAAACAGAACAAAATTTAATGACTGCATTTGCAGGAGAGGCTCAGGCTCATGTTAAGTATTCATACTACCAAAGCCAAGCTAAAAAAGATGGTTATGTACAAATCAGCAAATATTTTGAAGAAACATCAAGAAATGAAAAAGAACACGCTAAGTTATGGTTTAAATTGTTACATGACGGAATAGCTGAAACACCTGTTAATTTGCAGGATGCTGCAGATGGCGAGCACTATGAGTGGACTGAAATGTATGCTGATTTTGCTAAGGTAGCAAGAGAAGAAGGTTTCGCTAAAATTGCTTACTTATTTGACGGAGTTGCAGCAATAGAAAAAAATCATGAAGAAAGATACTTGGCATTGTTAAACAATATTGAAACAGGCAAAGTATTTAAAAGAGAAGGTGAAGTTGTTTGGCAGTGCGATAACTGCGGTCATATCCATGTTGGTGCTCAAGCTCCAAAAATATGTCCTGTATGTGATCATCCACAAGCACACTTCCAATTATATACAAAACCATATTAGAAAAAAGTCCAAAAATTGCCATTAAAGATGGCAATTTTTTTGTTTAAGAAATATTAATATTATGGTATACTTATACTAATAAACAATTTTAAGTGAAGCAGGAGAAATGATATGGCAAACCTTTGGAGTGGAAGATTTGAAAAAGTCATGGATGAAATAGTTGAAGAATTTAATGCTTCAATATTTTTTGACAAAAGACTGTATGACTGTGATATAGCAGGAAGCATTGCCCATGTTACCATGCTTTGTCAACAGGGTATAGTAAATGAAGAAGAAAAAGAAAATATAATCCGTGAACTTCAAATTATAAAGAAACAAATAGAAGAAAATGAAATAGTTTTTAATGTTCATAATGAAGATATTCATATGGCAATAGAAGGGATTTTAATCGAAAGATTAGGAGATACCGGCAAAAAACTTCATACAGCAAGAAGTAGAAACGATCAAGTTGCAGTTGATACGAGACTTTATGTTAAAAATGAAATCAA
>DATESJ010000156.1:0-2538 GCA_035270885.1 Sedimentibacter sp.
GATGAGAAGTATGATGAATTTACAAATAAAATTACGAAGTTAGTTGACGAGAAGGAGGTTTTATTAGAAAATGTAAAGGAACAGAAAAACATCGGCAAGCGTATGTCAGAACTTCGATTGGCACTTCAAAAAGAAGATGTGCTGGATGAATTTGACCGTACCGTTTTTGAAAGCATTGTAGAAAAAGTGATTGTTGGATCAGAGGATGAAGATGGTAATATCGATCCTTTTAAACTTACCTTTGTATTCAAAGGGAATGGAAGCAAATCACTGGATGATGTAAAGGAACGATACAAGAATTTAACGAGAGAGGTTGGATAAGATGGATAAACAGGCAAGCTTGTTGGGTGTTCAAAATAATAAATTAAGTACTGTACAAGATAACGATATGTTAGCAGAAAATTTGGAGCATTCTTGCTCTGTCGTGGTGGAAAATTCGGTTACTTCTTCAACACACGACACACGTGGAGACAGTTGTTCTGTTGTCCCAACAAAAACCTAGTGATTGAATTGAGGTTGGAGAGAATTACAATCTGGCTAAGTCAGAGGATGCGAAGCAACCGAATTGTCCCGAAGAAAAGGAAAAGGCGATTGTGGAAGCGATGAAGCATTTTGGGATGGTTTAATAAGGCTGGGGGTGGAACCTATTTATAAATCATTCACCGAAGATACAATTTACAAGGGGTATTTGTGTAAAACTAATGTGGAAAAGAGTTCGTTAATATTACAACAAGGTGAAACTATTGATTACAAGTGGGTTAGTCAGATTGAATTTGTGAAAATTTTTGAATCAGACAAATTTATTGGTTCATTGCAAAAAAGATTAGATGAATTTGTAAAAAATGGTTTTGTTTCAGAAAAGGATTGCTGCTTTACTAGAGGTGGATTTTGGTTTCGTTATCGAGTAGGTGCAATAATTATCGAAGATGGGTGTGTACTGATGGCAAAAAATGATGTAGATGACTATTATTATAGCATTGGTGGCGGCGTACATATGGGTGAGACTTCTGAACAGGCAGTTTTAAGAGAGGTTCGCGAAGAAACTGGAATTAGTTATGAAATAGATCGGCTGGCATTTGTTAATGAAAGCATGTTTCATGGGGATGGGTCTTTGAGTGGAAAAGAATGTCATGTAGTAGAATTTTACTATTTAATGAAATCAAAAGGAAATAAAGGAGTAGAAAGCAATAGTTCAAATGGTACTGTGTTTGGTGGATTGCCAGAATACTTGTGTTGGATTCCGATTGTAGAACTAGAATCTATGAAGGCATTTCCAATATTTTTTAAGGATAAGTTATTGAAATTGCCTGAAATGTTAGAACATATTATTTCGGATGAAAGGATAGCACAATGAAGAAACTCTTTTGCGTGAAGTGCAAGAGGAAACAGGCTATATTGTGAAAAAATCTATTTTGGAAGGAATTCTTGTCAAAGAAAAGCGAAAAGGTGATCCAGATGATTTACTCGAAATGGATTCATATTACTTTTTCTGTGATGTCTTCGAAACTTTAGGAGATAGAAACTTAGATGACTATGAAGCTGAATATGATTACAAAGTAAGTTGGATGACACTTGAAGAAGCTAAAGATGATATTATTTGATTATGGTCAGACTCTTGTAAATAAAGTTAAATTTGATGAGGTAAACGGAACAGAGGCAAATGTTATTAATTAGGGATTGGGACGATTTGATCCAGAAAAGAGGCATATGTTTCAGGTTGAGGTTCCAAATCATATGTTTACTAAATATTTATATGAATCTTTAGGTATTAAGATTGATCTTTCATCGGAGGAAATGGATCGTATTTTCTGGAATGCTGCAGCACCAGGTAGACCGACAGATGGAATTGTGGAATTCCTACAGTATTTGAAGAAACAGAATATTCGAACTGGTGTTATTAGTAATATATCATACTATGGTAAAGTTGTAGAAGAACGTATTAACGGCTTAATTCAAGATAATAAATTTGAATTTATTATTGCAACTAGCGATTATATGTTTAGTAAACCAAACAAATTATAAAGATTTTATAGCACCGAAATGATATAATATAGTAAAATAAGAAAATTCTAAATAAGGTGATTAAAGTGAATAGATTAAGAAGATCCTTCTAAGCAATAGAAGGATAAAAAATGAAAAGATATATTAAGAAAAAATGGAAATTATTAATAATTTTTCTATTGAAAGAAACATCTGGGAAAGGTTTATAGAATTAAATAATAGCAGTATTCGCAGCAGAGGTTTAGCTTCAAAATGCTGACGGCAGCTAAAAGGCTAATAGATAGGGGGTCCAGAATTAAATACATCAGATCTAGTAGTTATGTGGAAAGTTTATAAAGGTTATGAGAATATTAGGGTATTTGAAACAAAAAAAATTGATTTATAATTGCAAAGACTAAAGCTCTCATTTGGAAGGAGTTGTAATCTGTGAAAAGAATAGTTAAAATAATATCCATAATAGTAGTTATGTGCTTATTAATATCTTGCACGAAGAAAAATGAAAATAATGACAATCCAAAAGTAAATACAGATAACTTA
>DATESJ010000157.1:0-7958 GCA_035270885.1 Sedimentibacter sp.
GCCATCGGTACTCTTATTATAAAAAGTCGATTCTTAGGAATCGACTTTTTGCTTGTGGGGACATAACTTATGTCCCCTTCTTTTTTATATCAAGTTTTCTCTTACCAAAACTTCTGCTATTTGAACAGCATTTGTTGCTGCACCTTTTCTTACTTGGTCACCACTACACCATAGAGCCAAAGAATTTTCCTTGCTTATATCTTTTCTTATTCTGCCTACATAGATTAAATCTTGTTCCGATGTATCAAGAGGCATAGGATATTTCTGATTTTCTAAATCATCCACAAGCTTCACCCCAGCTGCCTTGGATAAAAGCTCTCTTGCTTTTTCAGGAGTAATTTCCTTTTCTGTTTCAATTGTAATTGATTCTGAATGGCTTCTGTAAACAGGAACTCTGACACATGTACAATTTACCTTCAAATCAGGGCTATGAAGTATTTTTCTTCCTTCATTCTGCAATTTCATTTCTTCCTGAGAATATCCATATTCATCAAAGCTTCCTATTTGTGGAATTACATTATATGCTATTTGATGTTGAAATGTATTTATTTCCACTTCCTTGCCTTCACTGATGTTTTTAACTTGTTGATCCAATTCTTTTATTCCGTTAACACCAGCACCTGAAACTGCTTGGAATGTTGTAACTATCATTCTTTTAATTTTAGCATATTTATTAAGTTCATTTATTGCTGTTAATGCTATTGTTGTTGAACAATTGGGGTTGGCAATTATGCCCTTATGGTTTTTAACATCCTGAGGATTTACTTCAGGGACAACCAGTGGAACATTATCATACATTCTAAATGCACTTGAATTATCTACAACAACTGCTCCAGCTTTTACGGCTGCAGGTGATAGTTTTTCGCTTATATCATTTTCTGCAGCACAAAGTACCACATGAATATTTTCAAAAGAATTTTCGCTTGCTTCTTCAATAACATATTCTTTGCCATTAAACCCAATGATTGCTCCTGCACTTCTTTTGCTTGCCAATAACTTTAGATTATCTATAGGGAAGTTTCTCTCTTCCAAAATTTTTAGCATTTCCTGACCTACTGCGCCTGTTGCTCCTAGTATTGCTACATTATATTTTTTCATGACGTCCTCACCTTCTGCAAGAAGAACTTGCCTTTTAAGTATAAAAGCTATTATATCAATATTTTTTCACTTGTCAAGCTTTTTGTTTCAATTTAATATACAGCTGTATCTAAATTGAATACATTGTTTTGATTATAGCTTATGAGAATAGGACAATCTATTGAACAAAAAAGGAACGACCGCTGGTCGTTCCTTTTTTAGTTATTGGCAGTTACATCAAAATCCGCTTTAATCTTCCAAATATTTAACTCTCTCACTGCCTGCCATACAACATTGTCTTTTTCGATTATTTCTGTTGTATCTCCATTTTTAACTTCAATTTTGTAATATAAGCTTATATTGGCTTTATTATTATCATTTGCATCCATTTCATAGCCGTAAACTTTGTATATTAACAGTTTAATGTTACTTTCTTCTTGAAGTTTTAAAAATTCATCAAAATCATTTACTCTATCTGCAACTGGAGTCATCAAATATGTGTAGCTGTATCTATCTTGTAGCATGCCGGTTAAATATTTTACCGCTCCATCAGCTGGTGATTTTTCTCTGTAATCAAGTTCCCCTTTATTCAAAGGATAGGTAGTAGAATTTTCTTTTTCTGTCATCATAAATGCATATGGATCATAAACATTACTTGGATTCCAAATCATGTATTCATATACACCAAGTTCTTTTGCTGCTATTATTTGATCTCTCACCTTATCAGGTCCGTATACAATTCCAGCCCAGTCAAAATCTTGTATCCAGGGTCTTATAACTGGAGGATTTTCCATAGATGAATTTTTTTCAATAGCTTCTTCCATGGCGCCTTTCACAACCAAGTAAGGATGTGCGTTAGGGTTCTCTAAGTTATACCATCCTGTTGAATAGTGGCTAGGATAAACCATTGGAGCAATATTATCTACATGTTCCCCTATCAATATCCAGGTTTGACCTAAGTCTTCAGGATAATCATCCCAGGTTCTTGTTATAATTCCAAATACGTCAGCACCTAAATTTACATTGTATGGTTCTAGTTCATTTCTTGAATATTCTAAAAAGTCTGCAATTGCTTCGTCTTTATCTCTGTCGTTTCTTCCTGGAAACTCAGCAATTGGATTATATTTTTTAGCTCCGTCAGGGAAACGTACATAGTCAAACTGAATTTCATCAAATCCTAAAAGTGATGCTTCTTTTGCAATAGCTATATTATAATCCCAAACATACTGGTCAAAAGGATTAATCCAAGGAATATTGCCACTGTTAGGATCAAGCCATGTTCCGCCTGTTTTAAGCTGGATAGAATGGTCAGGGCTTTTAATAGCAAAATTTTTATCTTTAAATGCAACTATTCTGCCTATTGTATATATATCATACTCCTTCAAAACTTTAAGCATGTTTTCAACATCTTTAATCGGAATTGGAGTTTCCTTATTCATATTTTGAACAATTTCCACATTGCTTTTATAAGTTATGAAGCCATTATCGTCTTTTACATTTATAACTAATCCATTAATTTCAGTAGCAACTGCTATACCAATAATACGTTCAAATTTATTTGCTTTCTCAGCACTGTCAAACAAGGCCCTTGCTTTTGTTGTATCATTTTCAGCTAGTGCTTTAATATATGCGCCGTAGGCATCAATATTTTCTCTGTTTAATTCATTGCCTGCTGTGTGTCCTGTTGCATACAATGCTTTAACTTCAACTGATTTTTTTTCCCTTTCTTCTCCGATGGGAATTAAAGGAACATAAAATTCACCTAATTGTTCTTTTCTTTGTTTTTCTAACTCTTTTCTTTCAGCGATTCCAGCGATTCTTTTTTCTTCTTCTAATTTAGCTTTTTCTTCTTCTGATATTTCAGGTTCCGAAGGAACAATTTCAACATCTGGTTCTTCTTGATTTGTATCCACCGGTGGTATGGGTGTATCTGCATCTGCGGATTCAGTACAAGATGTCAATAACACGGTCAGTAATAATAATAAAATTGCATATTTTGCTTTTTTAAACATAAATCCTCCATAATAAAATAATAGTGCAGATTTCTCACAGCACTTTTATTACATGGTATAGGTAGATATTTTCTTATACCACCCTTTAATTTTAGCATAATCTATTTTTATAAGCAATGGATATTAGAGGATTTTACATTTTTCGACAAAATTACATTGTTCCCATCCCCTTATATTCATCTGCTGGTTCTAAAGTACAGCCCTTTCTACCGATTTTTATGTAATACCAATTATTTTCTTCAGGTATTTCCTCAACTAATATTTGAAGATATATCCACGACACGTATACAGATACGTGATCGATAATGTAACTTTACTATTGATTAAAATGATGCTATCGTGTTAATATATGTTCTATAGTTTTACTATCTAACTGAGTTATAATTAATGTAAATTTCTTATTGTTTTCTCATCAGCATTGGGATCACTTCCGTAGGGATAAAACTCTTGAATATATAAAATATAATGATGTTGAGAAATTAGTAATGTGTGATTTTAGAAAAGAAGAACTTGAGAAGAATGGAATTTTATTTAACGATAGCATAAAAATAACCATTGAAAATGCAGCATAACAAAAACACACATAAAACGAATGGAGGTAACGGTTTGAAATATATTGAAAGTACTATCGAAGATATTTATATAAACCTTGCATTGGAAGAATACATATATCAAAATTTAAAAAATGATGATTATTTCATGCTATGGAAAAATGATAACAGCATTGTATTAGGTAAATATCAAAATACCTTTGAAGAGATTAATACTAAGGAAGCAGAAAAAAAAGGAATGAAGGTTGCAAGAAGAAACACAGGGGGTGGAACTGTTTTTCATGACAAAGGAAATTTAAACTATTCAATAATTAAAAATGTTGGAACAAATACATTTGCTGATTATGACAGTTTTTTAATCCCTATGATTTCAGCATTAAATGCCATAGGAGTTAAGGCTGAAAAACGAAGAACTAGTGACATAGTAATAGAGGGCAAAAAAATTTCTGGTAGTGCACAGACATTAAGAGCTGGAAGAATCCTTCATCATGGGACACTTCTATTTAATGCGGATTTGTCATTACTGGAAAATATGCTAAAAACTACAGAAGGAAAAATCGAGTCTAGATCTGTAAAATCCGTAAGAAGCATTGTTACAAATATTAAAGACCATATTGAAGAAAATATTTCTTTAAACGAATTTAAAGAAGCCTTACTACAAGCCTTATTCCCTGATGGTATCGAAAAGGTAGAATTAACTATAGACCAGATGGCAGAAGTGTATGACTTAGCTAAGTCAAAATATTCAGACTGGAATTGGAATTACGGCAATTCGCCTGAATTTTCATTTGAGAAAAACAGTATGTTGTCAAATGAAAATTTAATAATTAATCTTCAGATAAAAAAAGGTATAATAGTTGCATGTAAAATTAAAGGTACAAATATACCTTGTAGCCATATAGAATCTATTATGGTAGGCTCCAGATATAGCTACAAGGAAGTATTGAATAAGTTACAAGAATCAAATCTTTTTACAAATATTAATTATAAAGAATTAGCAGATTGCTTTTTCTAAGAGGAGGAAATATGATTAAAAAAATAAAAATGCCAAAGTTAAGCGCAAATATGGAAAATGGAGTAATTGTGTCCTGGAATAAACAAGCGGGAGAAACAGTCGAAAAGGGAGATATCCTTTTTGAAGTAGAAACAGATAAGGTTGTTAGTGAAGTTGAAAGCTTAGACAAAGGAAAATTAAAGAAAATTCATTTTGAAGAAGGAGACAGCATAAAGGTTGATGAAACTGTAGCAGAAATAGAAATAGACGAATAAGGAGTATAAAAATGGCTAGAAAATTACCGGAATGGCTTAAGGTAAGTTACAATAAAGAAGCCGTAAATGAAGTAAATGAATTAATGGCAAATCTTAAATTAAATACAGTATGTAAAGAAGCAAACTGTCCAAATTTAGGAGAATGTTATAAAAAGAATACTGCAACATTCATGATTTTAGGAAGTGTTTGCACAAGAAATTGCAGTTTCTGCAATGTTACTAACGGTCACGCAGAGATAGTAGATCCTCATGAGCCACAGAATTTAGCAGAAGCTGTTATGAAACTAAAGTTAAATCATGTAGTAATTACAAGCGTTACACGAGATGATTTAGAAGACTGTGGTGCAAGACATTTTGCAAATACAATTAAGGCTGTACGGGAACTAAATCCAAACACAACGATAGAGGTATTAATACCTGATTTAAAAGGCCTACCTGAAAACCTTGATATTATTATAAATGCAAAACCAGATGTAATTAATCATAACATAGAAACAATAAAATCATTATATAAAGAAGTAAGACCTCAAGCAAACTATGAAAGGTCATTGTTTGTTTTAGAATATGTTAAGAAGGAAGCTCCAAGTATATTTACAAAAACAGGTATAATGGTTGGACTTGGAGAAAAAGATGAAGAAGTTTATGAATTAATGGATGACTGCCTAAATGTTAATTGCGATATATTGACAATAGGCCAATACCTTCGTCCCTCAGAAGAACACATAAAAATGGTTGAATATGTAAGGCCTGAAAAATTTGAAGAATATAAAAAGGTAGGACTGGAAAAGGGATTTAGCTATATTGCATCAAGCCCTCTTGTAAGGAGCTCATACAAGGCAGAAGAAGCGTTAAGAGCGAGGAGCAATTAAATATGATTTATATTGATACTAATTCGACTAATCCGTTTTATAATTTTGCTTTGGAATACTATTTAATTCACGAAAAGGAGTTGCCGGACAATGAGATATTTCTATTTTGGAGAACTGAACCAACAGTTATGATTGGTAGATACCAAAATACTCTTGAGGAAATAAATGAAAAGTTTGTAAAAGAAAATAATATACATGTTGTTCGTAGGATTACAGGTGGAGGAACAATATACGCAGACTTTGGAGGCTGGCAATTTAGCTTGATTACTAAAGGGAAGGCTGATCAAATAAATTTTAACAAATATATTAAGCCAATAATTGATGCTTTAAATCAAATGGGAGTTGCTGGAGAATTTAATTCAAGAAATGACTTGGTTATTGAAAATAGGAAATTTTCCGGCAATGCACAGTGCATGAGAAATGGATACACCCTACACCACGGTTCATTACTTTTCAAAACAGATTTAGAACAAATGGTAAAATGCCTTACAGTTGATGATTATAAAATAATTTCAAAAGGAATAAAATCAGTAAAAGAGAGAGTTACTAATATATCAGATTATCTGTCAGAATCCATCGATACAATGATGTTTAAAGATATTATGGTTAAAAGTATTATGAACAAAAGTAAAAATGAATATAAACTCACAGATGAAGACATGGCAAAGATAAGCAAAATTGCTAAAGAAAAATTTGAAAGTTGGCAATGGAATTATGGTAAATCACCTAAATTTAATATAACTAAAACTGGAAGGTTTAAGGGTGGAAAAGTAGAATTCAGGTTAGACGTAAATAAAGGCAAAATTGAAAGTTGCAATCTTTACGGAGACTTTTTCGGTAATGTTGATATTGAAGAGTTTTGCAATAGTCTAATAGGTGTTGAATATATGAAAGAAAGTATAGAAGAGGTATTGCAAAATCAGAACATAGATCAGATTTTTTACAATATTAGTTTAGAAGAATTAGTTAGCGTTATCTATTAAGTAAAAACGAAAGAAACAAGTTTAATATAAATACTGCATACATAATTTTAGTATGCAGTATTTATATTATCTGATAAAAAATTTACTTCTTTAATTTTGGTCTTATTGAATTCATATATACATTTATAAACATTGTAAATGCATAATCGTATATAATAAATAATACTTGAGCTGCTAAAATCATCCACCAAGTCAGTAGAAAACTTATAAAAAGTCTTACAATTATATACATAAGCAAGAGTGAGAAATTAAAAAATGCTATTTTTAAACCATATGACAAATACTTGTTCAATATTTTAATTTCAATGTAATATTTTATTATGCTGTAAAGTCCAAAAAAACATATGTATGTAATAATTTCTACCTTATTGAATGTTAAAACGAAACCTAGCAAGCATGATGCAACAAAAAATAACACACCTGCTTTTCCCCCGAATTCAACTATCACTACTCCAACAAGTAATGCTGCTGCTGCCATAAGAATTATTGTATTTGTTTCTATGACAGATGAAAGTATTATAAACAGTTGATTTAACCCTAAAAGTACTCCTAAGTATGCTACATCCTTACTTTTTAACAGCATGAAATCAGATCTCCTCCCAAACATTCGCACAGACAATCTGCACAAATTAATTGAGTACAACAATCAGTTGAGCTTGAGCTTCTTCCTCCGTAATTGTATACTCTTTGCTGGTATGAACGTTGCATGCTATAAACATGGTTCAAATAATTTTGGTATTCCATGTTTGAAGGCTCCATATTTACTGCAGTTTGAACATATTGCATTCCTTGATTTGTGTTACCTAAGCTAACGTTACACACACCCATTAAAAAGTTCCATTCTGCATTTCTAACCCTTGTTTGTCGAAGAATACTGATAGCTTCTTGAAATCTTCCAGAATTTACATATTGCCTTGCAGAATACAAGTCTCCGGTACTTTTTGAATTATTGCTTGAATAGTTAGAGTTATAACCCGGATTTGAAGCATTTCCATTCATTATCTCATCATAAGCCCATTGAACTTCCTTAAATTTCTCTTCTGCTAAATCCTGCAAAGGATTATTCTCATTCATGTCAGGGTGATACCTTTTCGCCAAGGTTCTATATGCACTTTTTACTTCTTCCTTAGATGCTCCTCTTTTCAATCCTAAAACTTCATATGGGTCTTTCATCAGCAATCTCCTTATTATCTAATT
>DATESJ010000158.1:0-11039 GCA_035270885.1 Sedimentibacter sp.
AGATCGTCAAATGTTGTTTATAATGGTGATCCATCGGCGATTCGAACGCCGGACACCTTGATTAAAAGTCAAGTGCTCTGCCAACTGAGCTAATGGATCAATATTTTTGTTAACTTTTACATTCTACATAACATGTCGTAAATTGTCAACACCTTTTTATTATTTTTCATTTTATATATAAAAATACAATTATTTGCTAATAGCATTTCCCAAATTCCTAAGGATATTACGTTGACTTATATTTTTTAAAATGTTAAAATTAAAAGAAAACAATGAGGTGATATAATGTCATTTAATATGGTTGCAAATCATGCAAAATGGCCAAAAGTTAATGATGCAATTTTTGGTCTGGCGGCTAAAGCAAAAGAAGCAAAAGATAAATTTGGAAAAGAAAACGTTATTGATTCAACCCTTGGCGCATTAGTTGACGACAATGGGGATCTTATTTGCTTAAGTACAGTATATCAAGAATTGAAATCAATGCCAAATGCAGCAATTGCAGCATATGCACAGGTAGCTGGCCAACCTGATTTTTTGGAAGCTGTACAAAAAGTATGCTTTGGCAAATACAAACCTAATGCTCATGTTAGGGCAGTAGCTACTCCTGGAGGCACAGGCTCTGTAAGACACGCTATTTATAATTACACAAATCCTGGAGATTCTATTTTAGTAAGCGACTGGTATTGGTCTCCATATGTAACCATTTCTGAAGAATACAATAGAACAGTTACTAACCATGAATTATTCAACAGCAAAAATGAATTTAATTTAGATTCATTCAAGGAAAAATTTGAAGAATTGGTAAATAAACAAAAAAGACTTGTTGCGATTATAAATACACCTGCTAACAATCCTACAGGATACAGTTTATCTGACGATGAATGGGATGAAGTTTTAAATATTGCAAAAGAAAATGCCAAAGACCCTGAAAATAGAATAGTTATCCTTGTTGACTGCGCTTACATAGATTATGCAGGTATTGGTGATGAAAGAAGAAAGTTCTTTGAAAAGTTTTCCGATTTACCTAAAAACATTTTGATAATTGTAGCTTACAGCATGTCAAAAGGTTACACCATGTACGGCATGCGTTCAGGTGCAGCAATAGCAATATCTTCTGATGAAGAAATTGCAGAAGAATTTTATTATTCATGCATGCATTCAAACAGAGCAAATTGGTCTAACGGTACAAGGGCTGCAATGGAAGTAATGGTTAGAATTGCCAATGACACTGAAAAAACCAATAATTATGAAACTGAAGTAAAAGAAACAAAGACAATGCTTAGAAAAAGAGCTGATGCTTTTGTAGAAGGTGCAAATGAGGTAGGCTTAGAAATATTACCTTATAGAGATGGTTTCTTCGTAAGTATACCATGTAAGGATGCCAAGAAAGCTTCTGATGAATTAATTAAAGAAAATTTGTTTGTAGTTTCACTTAAAAAAGGACTTAGATTTGCAGTATGTGCTGTTTCTGAAGAAAAATGCAGAATAGCACCTGCTATTATCAAAAGAGTGTTAGATAGTATCTAATGAATGGGTACACGCCACTACTAATATGATAGTCACTGTGTAAGAGGAATGTCACCTAAATTAAAATAAGGTCAGTACCATTACCGACCTTATTTTTTTGTATCGTACAATAATTTTTGTGACTTTGCTTTCCATCTACCTGATAAATAATATGGTCCTGAAATCAATAACCATAAAACCCATCCTACTCCATAGCTATAAAACAAGTATTCCTTACCAATATTTGCTGCTATATAATATGCTGCAGGAATTCTACCTAACCAAATCGATATTAAAGATCCTATCATAGGGATTACAGATTCCCCTGCTCCTCTTATTACAGCATTTAATGTAAATACAATTGCAAGTAATAAAAATAAAGGCATTACATTAGACAAATATATCATACCTGCATCTATTACTGCAGGGTCTGAACTAAACATTTTCAATATAAATGGTCCAAGGGGAATAACTACCAAGGCAAGAGCACTTATGATCAATGACATTGTAATCGCTGCAACTGTTCCCTTATGTACCCTATCTAATCTTCCTGCACCTATGTTTTGACCTGTAAATGTTGTTACCGCATTAGCAAAACTTTGAATAGGCATAAATGCAAATGTATCTATTTTATTTGCTGCATTAAACCCTGCCATAAAATCAGAACCGTAACCATTAACTATTGATTGCATACTCATAATTCCTACTGAGAATAAAGCCTGTTGTATTCCCGTTGGCAAACCTAATTTTAAGATTTTTTTGAAAATTTCCTTGTCGAAGTAAAATTTAGTTATTTGAAAATTCAAAATCTCGTATTTCCTCTTCATATAAATCATACCAAAAACCCACGAGCATGCTTGAGCTATAATGGTTGCAATTGCAACTCCTCGTACACCCCAGTTAAATACAATTACAAACAATAAGTCCAAAACTATATTAATAACTGTTGCAATTGCTAAAAAGAGAAGTGATGATTTACTATCCCCGAAGCCCTGTAGTATTCCGGCATTAATATTAAATCCAAAACTACCAATCATTCCAGCGAATATTACAACCATATATTGTTTTGCCATAGGCAGTACATTAGGAGGTGTATTTATCAACAAAAGTATTGGTTGACAAAATACTATACCTATTATTGATATTGGAATAGCGCTTAAAATCATTGCAGTATAAATAGTTTGTGAAGTTTTTCTTACATTGTCAATATCTCCTGCCCCAATAAATTGAGAAATTAATATTGTAGCTCCTATACCAATACCTATAAACAAAGCTGACATTAAAAATATAATAGGAAAGCCTGTTCCAACAGCAGCTAATGCAATTTTACCCACATAATTTCCAACTACAATACTGTCAACCATGTTATATAACTGTTGAAAAACATTACCTATAAGCATGGGAAAGGCAAATGCAAGTATTATCTTAAAAGCATTGCCTTCAGTCATTGTATTTATTTGTTTGTTTTCATTATCCTTATCCATAAAAATCCTCCTTTAATTAAGCTTTAATAGTATATCATAAAGTAATATAAATACAAAAGAGAATTTTTAAACAACAATAAAGTTTCGCTTATTCTTTAAAACTGTATAATACTTCTGATGAATTATTCTTGTTCATCTCATTGAATGCTTGGATTTTGAATGGTAGGCTGTATAAATGAATAAATCCTGTTGCATCCTTTTGATCATATAAGTCTCCTGTGCTGAATGAAGAAATTGATTCATTGTACAAGGCATTATCTGATGTCATTCCAGCAAATTTAATTGTTCCTTTATATAACTTAAGTTTTACTTTTCCCGTAACGTTCTTTTGAGTTGAATCAACAAATGCATCAAATGCATTTTTTAATCCGCTAAACCACTGTGCATTGTATATTAACTCTGCATATTTATGGGCTATCATATCTTTGAAATGTGCTTCATCCTTTTCTAACACAAAACTTTCAAGATATTTATGGGCTTCCAATAAAATAGTTCCGCCGGGAGTTTCGTATATACCCCTTGATTTCATTCCAACTAGTCTGTTTTCTAATAAATCTATTACTCCAATGCCATGAGTTCCGCCTATTTTATTCAAAGCTTTCATCATATTCTCACCATTTAATTTCTTGTTGTTTAATTTTACCGGAATTCCTTTTTCAAATTCAATTTCTACATATTCAGCTAAATCAGGTGCTTTTTCAACAGTGTTAGTCATTATCAATATTTCATCAAAATCAGGCTCATTGCCAGGATTTTCAAGCATTCCACCCTCATGACTTATATGAAGAATATTCTGGTCACGTGAATAAATTTTTTTCTTAGTTATTCCATTTAAATCAATGTTTTTTTCTTCTGCATAATCAATTGCTTCTTCTCTTGAAGTTATATCCCAAATACGCCATGGGGCAATAATTTCCATCGTAGGGTCTAATGATGCTATTGCTGCTTCAATACGAACTTGATCGTTTCCTTTTCCAGTGCAACCATGAGCAATATATTTTGCTCCTTCCTTATGAGCAACTTCAACAAGTTTTTTTGCAATTAGTGGTCGAGCATAAGCTGTCCCCAGTAGATATTTTCCTTCGTACATTGCATTTGCTTTAATTCCCTTATAAACATACTCTTCAACAAATTCATTTACGACATTTTCTATATATACCTTGCTGGCACCAGATGATAATGCTTTTTTCTCAACCAAATCCATATCATCTTCCTGACCTACATTTACACAGCATGCTATAATATCCAAATCATTGTAATTCTCTTTTAGCCAAGGGATTATTATGGATGTGTCCAATCCTCCTGAATATGCTAATACTACTTTTTCTTTTCCCATTTTATTTTCCTCCGATTTAATATAAAATTTATTTTATGATTGCAATGTATACTTATTCAAAACGATTATGTGTGTTAGGGCATAAAAAAAGCTACTCATAAAGAGGCAGTGTTTACACCGCGGTACCACTCTTTTATGAAGCAGCTGCTTCGCTCTTTCATTTTAACGGTTTTTAACCGAATTCTCATACTACTACTTCTGAGAATCTTTTCATGGGTTCTTTTCAATTAAACTAAACTACCGGACTCACACTCTACTCCGACTCGCTGAAGCATCACTTAATTTACTCTTCCAATCATCAAATTATACATAATTAATCATTTTTATAAGATTATATGCTTAGCCTTTAATTTTGTCAACACTTTTTTTATTTTATTTCAACATTTTTAATTTTTATTCTTTTTGAATAAAAAAAAGACGGCAAAACCGTCTATTTTATGGGAACTATAGGGCTCGAACCTATGACCCCCTGCTTGTAAGGCAGATGCTCTCCCAACTGAGCTAAGCTCCCATGTAATAAAAATAATATACCATATCTTTTTATTGTTGTCAAAACATTTTCACGGTTAAAGAGAAAATATTAATTTTCAAAAAATTGAAATAAATCTATTAAATAAAACTCTTTAAAAATAATATTAAAGATGTATAATATATTTATGATGGGAAAAAGGAGTGTAAAATGAATTCACGCACAAAAGATGGCAAGCCTACATTTTTTATTCAAAGTATATATATTAAAAAGTTTTTTAAAAAGTACAAATTTCATTATTTTTTCGGGTTAATCGCACTATTAGCAGTTGACTATGTACAAACTCTGGTACCCTTAATTGTGGGTAACGTAATAGATCTGCTTGAATTAAATAATTTCGATGTTTCCTTTGTATCAAGCGCGGTATTTAAACTTATAGCCATAGCATTTACAATTTATGCCGGAAGAATATTATGGAGATTCTTTATTTTTGGAAGTGCCAGAAGTATTGAAATGAATATAAGAAACGATATGTTCCAGCATTTAGAAAAAATGTCTACTAAATATTATCAGGACCACAATCCTGGAGAAATAATGGCTCATATGACAAATGATTTGGATGCAGTAAGAATGGCTTTAGGACCTGGAATACTTACATTGTTTGATGTTATAGCACTTGGAACAATCACTATATACAATATGGTTACAAAAATAGATCCACTCCTTACGGTAGCTGCAGTTATACCTTTGTTGCTTATCGCTGTATCCGTAAGATTTATGGGAAGAGAAATGCACAAAAGATTCTCAGGCAAACAGGAAGCTTTTGCTAATCTATCTGACTTTGTTCAAGAAAATTTATCGGGAATTAAAGTAATAAAATCCTTTGTACAAGAAAGCAAATCCGTGGATGCTTTTGAGAAAGTAAACAAAAATACATTTAATAAAAATATGAACCTAATAAAACTTCAAGCTTTAATGCATCCCTACATGCATATGATTGCAGGTCTCGCATTGGCTGTTGCCATAGGATATGGCGGCTACATAACAATTTACGGAAGAATTACATTAGGTGAATTTACAGCATTTATTCAATATTTAGGAATGCTTGTATGGCCAATGATGGCAATAGGAATGACTATTAATATGTTTACAATGGGCTCTGCTTCATTAGAAAGAATTGAAAATATATTAAATGAACCTGTTGAAATCAAAGACTCTGAAAAAACTGTCCCTTTAAGTTCTTTTGATGGTTCAATTGAAGTAAAAAATTTAAATTTTAAATACAATGACACTAATAAATATGTGTTAAATAATATTAATTTCAAGGTTGAAAAGGGACAAACACTTGGTATAATCGGCAGAACCGGCAGTGGCAAAACGACCTTGGTTAACTTGCTATTAAGAATTTTTGACCCAAACGACAAGACAATATTTATTGGGGGATATGATATATTAGATATTCCTTTAAATACACTGCGAAAGAATATTGGTTACATTCCACAGGATAATTTTTTGTTTTCAGATACAATCTCAAATAATATTGACTTTGGTTTAAGAACAGAAGAGAAAGACAAAATTACTGAGGCTGCAAAGGCTGCTTCTGTACATGACAATATTATTGAATTTAAAAATGGATATGAAACATTTATAGGCGAAAGGGGTGTTTCACTTTCAGGAGGTCAAAAACAAAGAATTTCTATTGCAAGAGCTTTAATAAAAGATCCTGAAATTCTAATTCTTGATGATTCGGTTTCTGCAGTTGATACGAATACTGAAGAAAAAATACTTTCACACCTTAAGGAAAATCGAAAAAACAAAACTAATATAATAATTGCTCACAGAATTTCAACCATTCAGGATTCCGATTTAATAATAGTTATTGACGAAGGACAGATTGTTGAAAGTGGAAATCATCACGAATTATTGCAAAACAAAGGGCTCTATAGCTCAATTTATGAAAAACAATTGCTTGAAAAAATGTTAGAGCAGGAATAGGGGGTTGAATATGGATAAAAAACAATTTAAAAAAATAGATAAAAATTTATTAAGAAGACTTTTGACATATGCAAAGCCTTATATTCCGAAATTTGTGCTGGCAGTGGCAATTATTGTTGTAATAGTTGCGCTAGAGCTATATCAGCCTATTCTTATAGGTCAAGCAGTTGACGGCTTTCTGTCTGAGTACTCAAATAACTCAACTCTTATCCAAGGAGCAGAACAAGGCGTACATGCTGCAGGTATAATAAAAATAGCTTTTACTTATTTATTGACTGTTATTGTGGTGTTCATCCTTCAATATAGTCAAGCAAGGATATTAGCTCGCACAGGACAAAATATTATTTACAATATAAGAATGGAAATATACACTCATTTAAGTCAGCTTTCATTAAGCTTTTTTACAAAAAACCCAATTGGTAAATTAGTTACCAGGGTTACCAATGATACTGAGGCACTTAATGAAATGTATACCAGCGTAATTGTCAATATTTTAAAAAGCATATTTGTGCTATTTGGAGTAATAATTACAATGACCACATACAACTTAAGGCTGTCTCTTTTAACATTTACGGTGATACCTTTTATAATAGTTTTTACTTTTACTTTCAAAACTATGTCCAAAAAAATTCATAGAGAAATAAGAAGTAAAATTTCAGCTATAAACGCTTTTATTTCAGAACATGTATCAGGAATGAAGGTTGTTCAGATATTTGCTGTAGAAGATGCAATTTTTAATAAGTTTAAAGAAGAAAATGAAAATTTAAGAAAACAACACATGAGACAATTGCTAACTTTCAGCATTTATAATCCTACAAATTATTTGATGAGAATTATTGCTTACTGCATCTTGCTGTGGTTTGGAGGTAAAATGGTTGTTGAAGGTACAGTCAGTATAGGAACAATAGTTGTATTTCAAAGATATATAACTAAATTTTTCGAGCCTATCCAAGAACTTGCCGAACAAGTTAATATAATTCAGTCTGCATCAGCTGCTTCTGAAAGAATTTTTCTATTGTTAGATGAAGAACCTGAAATTAAGGACAGTGAAAATGCGCTGGAAGTTGAGAGTTTCAAAGGAAGCATCGAATTTAAAAATGTATGGTTTGCTTACAAGGAAGATGAATGGATTTTAAGAGATGTATCCTTTAAAGTTAATCCAGGAGAATCTGTAGCCTTTGTAGGGGCAACGGGTGCAGGAAAAACAACCATACAAAATTTAATATGCCGCTATTATGATATTCAAAAAGGTGAAATTCTTATAGACGGAATAAATATAAAAGATATAAAGGTTTCAAGTTTGCGAAGAAATATCGGTCAAATGCTACAGGACGTATTTTTATTTTCAGGTGATATAAAAAGCAATATACGACTTAGAAATGAAAATATAAGTGACCAAGAAATAATTGAATCGTCAAAATATGTTAATGCTGACAGCTTTATTTCCAAATATGATGATTCTTACGACCACCGTGTTATAGAAAATGGAGCCGCTTTTTCAGCAGGCCAGAGACAATTAGTATCCTTTGCCAGAACACTTGCTTTTAAACCGGATATACTGATTCTTGACGAAGCCACAGCTAACATCGATACCGAAACAGAAGTATTGATTCAAGATGCACTTAAAAAACTTATGAAGGATAGAACAACATTGATTGTTGCTCACAGACTATCAACTATACAGAACTCTAATAAAATAATAGTTATGCATAAAGGAAAAATAAGAGAAGAAGGAACACATCAAGAATTGTTGTCTAAAAAAGGTTTGTATTACAAATTGTATAAGTTACAATATGAGCATGTGTAATGAATAAGCAAAATGACGTTTAAGTGGTATTCATAGAAAGTCATACAACTATAAAATAAGGAGGAGATTATGGTTAAGGTAGTCGCAAAAGGTTACTTTTATGAAGGTAAAACAGAAGAAGCAATAAAAATGTATGAAGAATTGGTTGAAAAAACAAGAATGGAAGACGGATGCATCACCTACAATTTATTCAGAGATACAAAGGATGGTTCCATATTAACAATGATTGAAGAATGGGAGAACCAGGGATCTTTGGATAAGCATATGAAAACTGAACATTTTACCAGATTAGTTCCACTTATAGGAAAATTAAGAAAAAGTAGCGAGTTAAATATTTATAAACTAGTTTTATAAAATCACAATAATTCTCAATAAAAAAAGGTGCTGAGCACCTTTTTTTATTGCTTATATCTATCAAATACATTCCTTACTTTTGGTATGGATAAAATTGCTACGGTTGCAACTACTTCAGGCAAAATATATGTCATATTGTAAAAAAATGACCAAGAAACAGCATTAAATCCTTCTGCTGCATATATTCCCCAAAAAATTATCCCTGAAAGAACTACTACCAAATATCTTCCCAATACTCCCAAACAGTATCCTTTAATCATGCCTTTATTTGTATTTCTTAAAAGCCCTCCAATACCTATGGCACCAAATCCAAGTGGATAGTCCATAAATAATTGAACGGGATGAATTACATACGGATTAATAACTAAGTCTATCAAACCATAGGCAAGTCCTGCTAAAATACCCTGTCTGGGTCCAAATAAATAGCTTACTATGAATAATGCAAACATAGAAAAAGCCGTTACTGAACCTCCTTGAGGCATTCTGAACAATGTAACTTGGTTTAAAACAAATGTAACAGCCAATAATATTGATGTTTTAACCAACACGGACACATCATTTGTTTTTTTGTTTGTTCTCATTACAAGTAATAATAAGATAAATATTACTGCAACTGTTGTAATCTGTCCGGGAACAGATTCGAAAAATGATTGTAAAACTTCTCCTGACACAAAAATACCTCCCATTTTCGCTTGGGAGGGGGCTAAACTATGCTTTACGGTCGTCTTCCTTTCGCCGGTACTAACCGGATCAAGTTTTGAGGGTAAATTCTCAGCATTTAAGCTCCCCTAGCGAATTACTTTATTTTGATATATGTGTATTATACCATTAATAATATTTATTTCAAGTGAAAATTTTGGAATACCATTTGAAGATAATACAATAATAAATTCCATAAATTCTATCGTCAACATTTTTAGAAATACGTCACTTATTGTCACTATATGAATAATATAAATATAAACTATTTCATTACCGAAATAGCCAAATATTCATCAGAAAGGAATGAAGATATTGATTAAACGAGATGATAATAATTATATACCAATGGTGCCATATATGCCTGAAAATCCAAGACCTGGATACGGATATGTGCCTTATCAAATAAATCCGCGTTATTTTAATAATATAACTGAGGCCTTTGTCCAAGGAACAGTATTTCCGGATTTAGTAACTCCATATTCAGAATCTTTTCAAAGAGGGGTGTAATTATGGTTAATTATAACAGAACAAATCAAAGATTAAGTCCACAACAAGAAATGTTGTTGGAAGTTCAGAAGCTTCAATTTGTAACTTTGGATACTGCTCTTTATTTAGATACTCATCCAAATGACCCAGTTGCCCTGTACAGACACAAAATGTATACCGACCAATTAAAACAAGTTATAGATGCATATGAGATGCAATATGGACCTATGACTATATTCGGACATGAGTATGGGGATAACTGGAGATATATAAACAGCCCATGGCCTTGGGAATGTTAATTTTAGTATTTTAAATTATATAGAAAGGAATGATTAAACTCTATGTTTATGTATGAAAAAAAATTACAGTACCCTGTAAGAGTATCAAATAGAGACGTAAGAATGGCTAAGGCTGTTTTAAATCAATACGCTGGACCTGACGGCGAATTAAGCGCAAGTATGAACTATTTAACTCAAAGATTCAGCATGCCTTTAAATGAAACAAAAGCAATATTAACCGATATTGGAACTGAAGAATTAGGGCACATGGAAATGGTTGCTACCTTATTTAAAAAATTAATCAATGGTGCACCTAAGGAAGAATTAATTGCAGCTGGTTTGGGAGGATATTTTTCAGATCATACTACTTGCCCATTTTTAGTTTCTGCAGATGGTGAGCATTGGGATTCAAAATTTACACAGGCGAAAGGAGATCCTATAGCAGATTTATATAATGATATGGCTGCTGAGCAAAAAGCAAGATCAACCTATGAAAACTTAATTCTATTAACCGACGACCCTCTGGTAAAAGATACATTAAGATGGCTTAGAGAACGTGAAATAGTCCACTTCCAAAGATTTGGTGAAGGACTAAGATTAGTTGAAGAATATATTTCAAATA
>DATESJ010000159.1:0-2293 GCA_035270885.1 Sedimentibacter sp.
GGATTTTATCAGGTATTTGCCAAGTACGGCATGAGTTTATTTAAAAACATATTGTTCAAAAGAAGTTTTTGCTGTTATGACATGTTAGTAACAATAATGCCAGCATTATTCCTGACATTGGCAAGTGTTATGGTTAATTTAGCTTTTTTTTACTTAGGTTTAATTAACATAGAAATTTACCCAGAACTTATGAGAGAAACTATAGGAGCAATATTGATGTCAGTAATAAACTCTTACTTAGTATTGTTTGCCTTAGGACTTCTCACAACCATCACGGAATGGAAAAATATAAACTCTACTTCCGCGAAAAAAATAATTTATGTGTTTTCATTTCCAATATTCATTTTTACTTATGTGCCTATTTCAATAGTAGCATTATTCAAGAAAATTGAATGGAAACCAATAAACCATAGCATAGTTAAAACAATTGAAGAATTGCAACAATAAAACAAAATAGCCCTCCTGATTGAGGGCTATTTTTGATGTTGGGGACATTCCTTTATTTATATGTTCTTCCCACATAGCCACTTGTTGTAGCTCTTAGCAAGCTTGAGTAGCTTAGTTTGAAGTTTACTATGTCACCTACATTATATTGCCTATCTGACTTTGATGTATCAAGTATCAAGTGGTCTGAGCTGGCTCCAAGTATATCAATTTTTGAGTCTATAGGATGCAGGTTATCAGGATCTACGTCCTGTCGTCCTACTGCTATTATGGCTCTTTGTATTATACCTCTATCTTCATAAACAGGCTTATTACCAAATGCATCTACTCCTGTTTCACCGATAGGTATAGATTGTTTTTCTTTTAATTCAATGATTTCTGCTTCCAGTGTAAATGCATCGTCGTAAAAACCTTCAAGCTTTTGACTGTAAGCAGTTTCACCACCTAAAAGAAAAGCCTCACCAACTCTTAGATTATTAATTCCTTCAGGAAGTTCTTTTTTGTCTATTAAATAAACAGAGCTTGAATTTCCCCCAGAAATCATATTCAGTTTAATATTGTATTTTGCTTCTATCTTTTCAGCAATTTCAACAAGCACAGAAAGATTATCTCTCTTGGGGATAACCGCTCCATAGCAAGTAAGGTTTACTCCAAGTCCGAAAAGATCAATGTTTTTAAGCTGTAAAATCTCTTCGACAGTAGTGTAAATTTCCTCTTCGTTTTTAAAGAATATTCCTTCCCTTAAGTCTCCTAAATCTATCATCAGGAGAATTTTGTGTTTTTTGTTTTGTTTAATTGCAGCTTCATTTAAGTTTCTGATAGTTTTCATTTCTGAATTTAGAGAGATATCAGAATACTTTACAACTTCATCAACTTCTGAATTCATAGGCAATCTTAACAAAACTCTTTCTTTACTTGTTCCTTCATATTCTTTTAGGTTTTGGATACGAGAATCTGCAAGATAATCGATATTTGAATTCTCTAAAATTTTATAAATTTCCAAATCTGCACAGTAACCTTTTGTAACTATCATAAGAGAACAATTAGAGCCTTTAACAAGCTCAGTAATTTTATCTAAATTGTTTTTAATTTTTTTTAAATCTATTACTAATCTAGGATACATATTAATCTCCTATATTCATATTCTTAAGCTTTTTTTCATCAGTATCAAAGCATCATCATGGTAACTTTTTGATAAAACTCCTAAAGAAGAAAGTATATAATCTTCATCTATTAGAACTTTTGCAACTTCAGTAGGATACAATTCCCGCTCTTTGCTGTATGTTTTTACCGATTCCAAAATTTCTTTGTTGCCGGATAATCTTGTCAATGAGCCGCCGGTACCTATAATGTACTGAATTGCAGTTAAATCCTTTCCTTCAGCAAGAGTTTTTTTACCGGATGCTGTATAAAAGTACCTTAAATACCCTGCATGTCTTTCCAAAGATGTAAGGACAGCTTCCTTAGTAAGTCTTTCAACAAAGAGTTTTTCTCTTTCTGTTTCAGGAATAGGTTTATAATTTTCCAAAAGCTCATCCACATCAGGAAATTCTTTTTTCAAATTTTCCATACCTATTTTTTCTACTAGATGCTGAACATTTACATATAGACCAAGGTCTCCTTCAACCGTCCTTTTTGCATCAGGTTCCGGACTTATAAGTATTGAATTAATTTCGCTAGACCCTTCAGTTACAGAATGAAGGTCTGTAGTTGCTCCACCAACGTCAAATACTATTAGGTCTCCTATTTCTTCTTTTAATACCTTGGCTGCTTCCATTACTGCACCTGGAGTAGGAATTATAGGTCCCTTAACTAAATCCCTAACCTTGGCCATACCTGGCGCATGAAT
>DATESJ010000160.1:0-3246 GCA_035270885.1 Sedimentibacter sp.
GCCATTGCCCCAAATGTATATCCAATATTTTCTAATGTACTATTTTCTCCCCAATTCCATATTCCATCCCATTTGTCATTTGTAATATCATAAGAACCAATACCAAAACTAATTGATACTGGTGTTTGCCCTCCTGTGTAAATATGTGTACCAAGCGAATTTACAAACGAAGCAGACATTATTCCTGCTGTATTTGCCATTGGCATACCCGAAGCTGCTATTGCTCCTCCTGCCCAGCCTGAAAATCCTCCTACTATTGCTCCTCCTAACATGTAGCCCCATGTCTTTCCTGAATTATAATTCCAATTAATAGGATTGAAATCATTATTTGCAATTACTCCTCCCATATATGTTCCAATAATTGCTCCAGCAATAACTGGCAACCATATAAACTCTCCGCTTGGGTCGGTGTATAATAGTGGATTATTTCTACAGTATGAGTATCTGTTGAAGTCTTGGGTGAAGGTGTTGCTGGCGACATATGGGTCGGGGCTTAGGAAACGGGCTATGGTTGGGTCGTAGAGTCTTCCATTCATATTTATGGTCTCAAATGCGTCTAAGTGTTCGTGACCGGTAAAGCCTCTTGTGAAGAGTCGTGTCTCGCTAACGTCTTTGATTGTCCAATCGCTGGCTTGTCGTCTGTTACCCCAGGCATCAAAGCTATAGGTTTCTACTATTTGTCCTAATTGATTGGTGATTCTGTCATAACTGCCTAAATGGTCTTTGAAGATATAGTATAGACTGTCGGTTGGTATGTTATTTTTATTGTCTTTGAGCTGTACTATGGTATGTCCTGTACTTGTATTGATATAGTTTATCTCTCTTATTCTACCATTTGGATAGACTTCGCATTCATAGTTTCCTATGTAATAAACCGTCTTCTGCAGGGTGTTATTTACTTTATATTCTGTTTTTATTCTATTGCCTGTAGATGAATACAAAAACTTCAACTCTTTATTTCCTTGACTTATCTTTTCTATCTTATTGTTTACATCGTATTCGGTATTCAAGGTTTCTGTATTGATTGTGTTGAAGAATGGTGGAGCAAATGTAGGAAATCCCCCTGTGTTATATTCATTATTCAACCCTGATATTGCATTGGGTTTATCTGAGTCATAGCTGTAATGCCCTACATCCGATTTGCTAAGTATATTACCTTTCTCATCATATGTCATAGTATTATACCTATCTACTCTCCCATGTTCTTTTATAATGCTAACTAATCGGAATAGATTATCATATACAAATCTCTCCTCCTGTCCTAATAAATTATCTTTCCTTTTAGACATCAATCCTTGTGCGTTATACTCATACTCCCAATTCTGAATGTTTGAACCTACACTTACGGGGTAAAGTATTAATGAATTATATCTATTAAAGTCAGTTTGGTTATTCATCCTTTTTATTTTTTCTTATCCCTCAAATTTTAAATTTTGAATTAATGCTTACTATTTACATGTAGGACACAATTCATTAAAAAAACATTCTTCAAACTCTTTTACAGAGTATTTGCGTATCTCATCATTTATATCTTTAATAACAAAAACATCACTATCCTTTAGGCAAATATAAACATTCTTAACTCCTATATTAAAAACCATCTCAACCTTTTCTTTAATAAAATACTTTAGAAGATTAGAGGTCTTTGTTACTCGAGCAATTCCAAGAGCATTTCCTTCCGCTATTTGCTCATTATTCATATCTTCATAGACAAAAGTTCGTGTTTGAAAATATTTATTCTCCTTATTTTTAAAAAACGATTTTGTAGTTACATTGTAATAGTTTGGATAGAATTTGTAAACAAATAAATTATCTTCAAAATCTTTCCTACCAAGCAATGTATCAGGACTAAAATAGAATATATGAAATTGTTTCAAACCCATTATATTTGGAATATATTTATTTTTCCTAACAAGGCGTGTGATTCTATTCTCTAAACTTTCTATTTCGGAAAGATATTTAAATCTTAAAGTGTGATATAAATACTTTAAACTATCTTGCTTTAACTCTTCATAAAATCTAATTTCCTTGTCGTAAAGAGCATTCATATAACCTTCCCAATCATAATCTTTAACATATCCTTTACTTTTATCTTCTCTTAGCACAAAAATATTCGAATCCTTTACACCTATATAATCTCCAAGGAAATTAAGCTGAAAAACAAAATCAAACTCATTATTCAAAAACAACTGTACTAATTCATAATTTTTATAGTCATTTTCATACTTATACAATGAAAAATACTCTCCTAATGCCTTTCCTTTACCAATAGAATCATAAATAATAAACTTTGTCTCTAAACAACTCTTGATATTTTTTTTACTTGACATTAAACAACCATTGACAATTTTCTTCCCTTGATTATAAATAATATACTCTGGCAATAATTTATTTAAAAATGCTTTGTTTAAATATTCCTCTTTTGAAATATCATCACGAAATGGAAGATAAAAAATATGAAGTTGCTTTAATCCTTCAATATTCCGCAGCTGTTTATCTTTCCTTATTTTAGCTGTAACAGCTTCTTCCAAAGAATCTATTGCAGATTTAGTTATTCTTGTTCTCTCTGTGATTTTATATTTATCTTGAGAATAAGTTGTTATTCCCAAAAACAAGAATACTGCTATAATAAAATACTTTTTCATATCAATAATCTTTATAGTATTCTATATATTAATAAAAGTACTATGCATAAATAATGTCTTTCTAATCATCGTAAAATATATTTTTCAGCTTTTCAGCTAATTTGTATATCTAACAATTAAGTAAATTTTTGTCGTGCGGGATGTGTCATCCCGCACTATATTATTATTATTATTAATCTGATTTTAGTTCAGAAATAAATCAGCTTTTATTTTTCATTTTTTGTTAGAATTTCATCAATCATTCCATAATCTTTTGCTTTTGTCGTGCGGGATTTCTTTGCTTTGCAAAGCGACAAAGTCAATAAGTACTCCCGCACTTCTTTATTATTAGGATATGTTATCCGAAATTTATTCATTATTATTTCTTTTCTGCAAATATACAATTTCTTGTTTAATAGGAATATCTTATGGATTGAAAATCTATAAGATAACATAGTGCGGGAGTACAAATCCCGCACGACGGGAAAATCAATTATTGTTATTTTGTATAAATAAAAGTATATCCTATACTATCCAAGTCTTCTTGTGTAAAAACAATTTTCTCTTTATACATTTGTTTCTCTACAATCTTATCCCAACTATAATTTGAAATAGTAGTATC